>NZ_JBXWRD010000048.1:0-28843 GCF_059612725.1 Ruegeria sp. YKSF070
ATCTCTACGGGCTGACCGAAACCTATGGTCCGGCAGTGGTCAACGACTGGCATGCAAGCTGGTCCAACCTGCCCGCTGCCCAGCAAGCCGCGCTGAAGGCGCGGCAGGGTGTGCGGTACCTTCCGCTCGAAGGTCTGGACGTGCTGGATCCGGAAACCATGATCCCCGTGCCGCGTGACGGCAAGACCATGGGCGAAGTCATGTTCCGCGGCAACGTCGTGATGAAAGGCTATTTCCGCAATCCCAAGGCAACGCAAGAGGCGCTGGCCGGTGGCTGGTTCCACTCGGGTGACCTTGGCGTGATGCATCCCGACGGCTACGTGCAGCTAAAGGACCGGTCAAAGGACATTATCATCTCTGGGGGAGAGAACATCTCCTCGATCGAGGTCGAAGAGGCGCTTTATCGCCATCCTGCCGTCGCTGTGGCCGCCGTGGTTGCCATGCCTCACGAGAAATGGGGGGAAACGCCCTGCGCCTTCGTCGAGCTCGCGCCAGGCCAACAGGCAGATGCGGACAAGCTCCGCGCCTGGTGCCGCGACCACCTTGCGCCCTACAAGGTTCCCGGGGCATTCGTCTTCATGCCGATCCCCAGGACCTCGACCGGTAAGATTCAGAAATTCGTGCTGAGAGAGAAGGTCCGCGATCTGGTTCCAGTCTGAGCCGACCATCAGGAACCTGACAGACCGGGCGCCTTGCGTTGCTTGAAACCGGCCGACCGAGGGGGCTTCGTCCGGTAGGCACACGTCACCACGGGCAGCCAGTGTCCTTGATGGCGCGTGCTGGCACCCGACGCGTTTCAATGGCCCCAAGCAGGACCGGGCGAAGGCCCGGTTTCCGCATGTTACCTCAAGGAGCGGACCATGCGCCCTCGGGTCGGTAGACGCAATCGGCCAGCGTACTGCGGTTGAGATCGGCAATGAAGGCCGCCTCGGCCTGCGCCAGTCGTCCCTTCAATCGGCAATGCGGCGTCAGGGTGCACGCGGCGCCGCCGGGTGAAAAACACTCGACTATCGCCTGGTCGGCCTCGAGACAGGCCACGACATCCCCCAAGCGTATCTCAGCTGGCGCCCGTGCCAGCATGGCGCCACCCCCGCCGCCGCGCCGCGTTTCGAGATAACCCGCCCCGGCAAGGGCAGAGATAACCTTGGCCAGGTGGTTGCGCGATACCTGGAATTCCGCAGCAAGATCAGCGGTACTCAGGGCGCGGTCAGGTACTCCCGCCAGCCGCATCAGCACGCGAAGCCCATAGTCGGTGAATGTCGTGAGACGCAAGGTCGCGCTCCTGTTTTGGTATTTACAATGCGTATTAGCTCGGGGTATTCGGCAAATCAAATACCAATTCGTTCCTGAAAAGGCGAGTCGCCATCGAAAGGACCGGCCATGAGAGTCGATGCCGCCCCCGATAAGCGGGAGGAAGCCAGCGCCCCTATCGACCGAAATCCGACAAGGTATCGCCACGGGCATCGGGCGGGTCTCGGATCTCGCGTGTCCTTGGCATGGCTGGTCAAGCAAAGGTAGACGATCATGAAGACACTGGCGGGTGTTTCGGCAGAGGGACGCGGAGCGACCGACCGTTTGCTGGCTGCCGTAGTCGCCCAGCTTCAGGTCGAAGGGATCAGGGTCGCCGGAGCCTTGCGCGCCCCGCTCACGGAAGGCGCGACAAGCCATTGCAACAGCGATTTGCACCTGCTGCCCGATGGGCCGATCGTCCGCATCACGCAGGAACTCGGCGCCGGGTCGACGGCATGCCGGATGGACGCCGGGGCGCTGGAACTGGCGGTGGGACTGGCAACCGCCCGGCTGGCGTCGGAAGGGGCCGAACTGGTTGTCCTGAACAAGTTCGGCCTCAGCGAGGCAGAGGGTCGCGGGTTCCGGGCCCTGATCGCCGAGGCCCTGTCACAGGGCGTGCCTGTGTTGATTGGTGTCTCTGACGCCCACCGAGCAGCCTTTGCAGAGTTCGCAAAAGACCTGTCGACAACCCTGCGGCCGGACGAAGACACAATTCTGGCCTGGTGCCGCGACGTGATTTCACGCGCCGCCCCTCCAGTTCGGGAGGCGTGAATGCGCAGTGCTGCTAAAGTGACCTCGACCGTTCTGGTGTCGGATGACATCCGGATAAGTCCGGGTCGGAAACGGCTGCGCCTTACCCACGTTGCCGGCCTCCTGACCGATGCCAACAGGCAGATGACCTTGGCAGGCGCAATGGCTTCCCGGCATCTCGGGGCTTGGACATGAGCGACACGAACGCATATGCCTCACCCCCCTGTATGGCGGCCGAGATCGACCCCGCCTATGTCCACCCGTTCGGGGTCAGCACGGCGCCAGCGCACGAGACCGCAAGCCCGCACCCGATGCATCCCAAGCCCGATGAGATACCGAAAGACCGGGCCGTGACGGAAACCGGCAGGCCGCAAAAAGGGAGAGCCGAGACATGACTGCCAACACAGGCACCGCCCCGCATCAACGCCTGCCCGGACAGGGCGCGGTGGCGCGGCTTTCGGCAATGCTGGTTCAACCGATCCTGTCGCGGGTAGTGCGGCGCGTCGCGGAACGTCATCCCACGCTCTTTGACAGGCTCGGACCGCATCAGACGACCGACTTTCTGATCGACCCCATTGAACTGCCTTTCGCGCTGCATCTGCGCCCCGACCCGCAGGCACTTGTCTTGCGAGCAGTCCCTCGCGATCTCGCACCAGCAGCAGGCGCGACGATCCGCGGACGGTTCATGCTGTTGCTGGAGCTGATTGATTCCGAGGAGGACGGCGATGCCGCCTTCTTCTCGCGCGATCTCGAAGTTACGTGCGACACCGAAGCGGTGGTGCGGCTGCGAAACGCGCTCGACGATGTCGACGGATCAATAGCCGAGGAAACCGCCGACATGTTCGGCGCTCCGGGTCGCGCTATCCTGACCCGGCTGCGCCGTTCCTACGCCTCGACCTGAAAGGAGACCGGCCGACCATGAGCCTTGCCGAACTGATCTGCCCCGCCGGCACGCCCGCCGCCTTGCGCACTGCTGTCGACGCCGGTGCCGATGCCGTCTATTGCGGATTTCAAGACGCCACCAATGCACGCAATTTTCCCGGTCTCAACTTTACCCCGGAAGAGCTGGCCGAGGCCGTGCGCTATGCCCATGCCAAGGGGGCGAAGGTGCTCTTGGCGCTCAACACCTATCCGCCGGCGGGCAAGGTCGACCTATGGCGTCAGGCCGCCGATACCGGTGCGCGGCTTGGGGTCGATGCATTCATCGTGGCCGATATGGGAGTGGCCGATTACATCGCGCGCACCCATCCCGACATCCGTCTGCACCTGTCGGTTCAGGCGGCGGCCTCCAGCCCCGAAGCGATCCGCTATTATTGCCAGAGTTTCGGCGTCAAGCGCGTGGTGTTGCCGCGTATCCTGACGATCCCCGAGATCCGTCAGATCCGCAAGGAAATCCCCTGCGAGATAGAGACCTTCATCTTTGGTAATCATGGGCTGATGGTCGAGGGACGTTGCAGCCTGACAAACTATCTGACCGGGCAATCGACGAACATGGACGGCGTGTGCTCGCCCGCCTCGGATGTAGAGTATCTGCGGCATGACGACGGCTCGATGTCCTCGCAACTGGCAGGCTTCACCATCGACTGCTTCGGCCCGGATGAGAAAGCGGGCTATCCCACCATCTGCAAGGGCCGCTATACGGCGCCCCACCGACCCGAGGGCTATTACGCCTTCGAGGAACCGATCAGCCTCAACCTGTCACGGCTCTTGCCCGAACTGATCGAGGCAGGCGTCCATGCGTTCAAGATCGAGGGCCGGCAGCGGTCAAAGAGCTATGTGCGCAACGTGGTGCGCGCGTTCCGCACGGCCGTCGACGACATCCGCGCCGGGCGCCAGGCGAACATCGCCGATCTGGTCGCACTGACCGAGGGGCAAAAGCAGACCCAGGGCGCCTTCGAGACAAAGAAATGGCGGTAGAGAAATGACCAAACTGACGCTCGGCCCGATTGCCTATCACTGGTCCGCCGAATGGAGGCGTGATTTCTATGCTCGTATCGCCGACGAAGCCCCGATCGACGAAGTCTATCTTGGCGAGGTCATATGTTCCAAGCGCGCGCCTTTCCACGAGGCCGACCTGCCGACAACAATCGAGCGGCTGGAACGTGCCGGCAAGACCGTGATCCTGTCCTCGCTGGCCGAGGTGATGCTGAAGCGCGAGCGCAAAGCGACCGAGGAGCTGGCTGCAATCGACACACCCGAGATCGAGATGAACAACGCCGCTGGCCTCTTTGCACGCGGCAAACGTCCCCATCGCATTGGCCCCTTTATGAACGCCTATAACGAAACCACGATCACCTGGATGGCCGGTCAGGGCGCGACGCATGTCTGTTTGCCAGCCGAAATGCCGGCCGCGGCCATCACCATTGCGACCCAGGCGGCACGCGACGCCGGGCTGGGGGTCGAGGTACAGGTGTTCGGTCGCGCCTCGCTGGCGGTCTCCGCGCGCTGCTACCACGCCCGCGCCCATGGCCGGACCAAGGACAACTGCCAGTTCATCTGCGAGGAGGATCAGGACGGCATGCCGCTGCGCACGCGCGACGGTCGGTCGATCCTGCGCGTCAACGGCATCCAGACCCAATCCGAGAGTTATGTCACCCTTCTGCCCGAAGTGGCGCAGCTGGTGGCAGACGGTGTCACCCATCTGCGCCTGATGCCGCAGGCGGTGGACATGGTCGCCGTGGCGCGGCTCTTTCGCGACGCGACCGACGATAGGCTGTCCGTGCAGGAAGCCGATGCACGCCTAGCGGCGCTGGTCGGAAACGCGGGCCTCAGCAATGGCTTCTATCATGGGGTCGCGGGCTATCGTCGGATCGCCATGGCGGCCCCTGCCTGAGCCGAAATGCACCGCCCGGTGGCCACTCCGCACCGCGTTTTGTTTCTGGCTGGCGGATTTTGGGCAATCGTCGCGGTCGGGCCGATCAGTTGGGATACGGGCATTGACCTGACACGTTCTCCCCTGGGCGATCTGGTGGCCTGGCACGCGCATGAAATGGTGTTCGGTTTCGCCTCGGCCATGTTCGCAGCTTACGCGCTGACCGCGATGACCAGTTGGTCGGCAAACGCGCGCCTTTCACCGACTGGCGTGACGATTCTTGTCGCGCTTTGGGGGCTATCGCGGCTGGCCGCCGCAGGTACGCTTGGGCAGGACCCCCGCCTGACGGTGCCTGCGGCAGCGGCGTTCATGGCATTTGTGGCGCTTCTTCTCACCCGCGCCGCCCTGCAATCGACCCGGGCAAAGGGGGCGGCACATGCGATCTTTGCGCTGGCACTGACCGCGATGCAGATCGCGGTCCTGCTCGGCGCTACAGAGAGCCAGATCCCGGTGCTTGGCCTTGCGGCTCTGTTGTCTATCGTTGGCGGGCGGATGGTAGCCGCCTTCACCTGGAACCAATTGGCCGCCACCGACGCGCAGAAACGACGTTTCGCCACGGCCAGGCTGTTCGGTTTGCCGGGAGCGGTCGCGATCCTTCTCGCGCTCTGGCTTGCCACCCGTGAAACCGCCTCTGGTTGGCGGGTTTTCTGTCTGCTGATTGCTGCTGCTAGCGAGGCGATGCGTTTCATCCTCTGGCTGGACCGAGAGGTTCTGAGGGATGGTTTGCTGGTCATGCAGCACGTGGGGTATTCTTGGCTGCCTGTAGGGCTGTGTCCGATCGCGCTCGACACCATGTCGGGTGCGGCGCTCCACGGGTTGAAGGCTGGTGCCGTTGCCTGTTCGATCTTTGCGGTGGCCACTCGGGCGGTCGCCCGTCGGGCCGACCGGCTGCGCCCGAACCTCGTCGATGGAGGAGGTTTCGCCTTGTTGTGGACGGCCGCAGCGCTCCGGGTTTTTGCCAATGTCGATACCGCGGGCCAGGCGGCCGCGCCTGTCATCTGGTGAATCGCCTGGCTGGTGTTTCTTGCCCGGCATGGAGCGGCGCTTGTCGAAACGACACCCAGACCGGTGTTCAGCGGCCCCAAGCGGCACAGGCAGCGTCAATCCGGCCGACTGGAACGGCCTGGCCACCGGATATAGGGCAGAGGCACTATGATCGAAACGAGCGAGAAAAGACGCATAGGATGCGGCAGCAGCGCGGCCTTGGACGAACGCCCCTCGCCCGAGATCCAAACGCAGGACTCCCGGCAAAAATGACGAGCGCGGCGAATGCGATGGCTAATAGGTGAACCCCGGACACCCATCATATCGGGTCGCCGAACTCGCCAATCCTTGAGCCTGCCGCATATGCCCACGAACCGGTTTCGACGCCTGTCATGGCGCAACGCGGTCTTGCGTTGCTTCCAGCCGGTTATGCAGGCGCGTATACGTTAGCCTTTCAACGCTTCCCAGCCCCAGCCGGGGTCATGTCCGCAGCCACCGAGCCGCCAATCAACGTTCGGCGCACACCGATCAATCGCTGACCCGCCCTGCGGTCACGGACACGTTCAGTGGGTAGCCCCGGCGATCCGAGATGGCGCGCAGCCTTGTGTTCATGCCGCGCGACAGAAACCTATCGGTCCGCACCCCAGTTCATGTCTGCCGGGACTGGGGCGGCGTTTGGGGGTTATGCTTCGACACTGGCAACCGCTTCGATTTCGACCATTGCGCCCGGAATGGCGAGCGCTGATGCAACGGTTGAGCGCGCGGGTAAATCCTTGCCAAATGCTTCGGCATAGGCTGCGTTGAACTCCGCGAAATTTGCGAGGTCCGTCAGCCAGACGGTGGTCTTTGCAACGTCGGCAAGGGTTGCGCCTGATTCAGCCAGCACCGCTTGAAGATTGGCGATAGCCTGGCGGGTTTGCGCGCCGACGCCGCCTTCGACCAGCTTAAAGTCGGCATCCAGGCCCAATGCACCAGAACAGAATATCAGATTTCCCACGCGTGTTGCGGGAACAAGCGGCACCGGAGCGCCATTGGGAAGGACGGGCGGAGTACCGATACGGTCAACTGCCATGGAACGCTCCTTTAGCTGAACGGGTTTTCTACCTTGGGCCAAAAATTTCCATCGCGTTTGGTGAACGGGATGATTGTCATGTCGGGCGTCACCGTTCCGGGCGTACGCACATGGATCACCTCGGGGCTGATGCGCTCGAAATTCTGGTAAAAGTGATTGGTGGATTTCGGGATCACCGCGCGCATTTCCGTCAAATCCAGCCCGAGATCAGTATAGACCGTGGGTGCAAAGTTCTGGGTGCGGATCGACGACACGATCAGATGGACACCATCTGCATCAAGCCAAACACCTGTCCCCATAGGCATGTCACTTTCGCCGAGCTTTTGCGTCATGCCCTCGCGGATGGCCCGGACGGTGACATCGAGATCGACGGCCTCGCCGGATTCCGCGCAAATCTTGCCACCTAGGCGTACACGCATCCGCGCGCCAACACCCGCATCCTGGCACATGGCCACCAAAACAGGATCCCAAAAGATGCCGTGGGCAATGTCCTTCATACCCCGCTTGAGGATTTCCTGCAGGAAATAGGTCGAGTCCGCAGGCGCGCCGCCGCCCGCATTGTCACCCATATCGGCGAGGGTGATCGGACCTTGGTTCGCAGCGGCAACGATATCGAGCGCCTGGCCGATGTCGGGGTAATCCATACGCAGGCCCTCGCGGATGTCCCAGAGCTTGTCGGCAAAATCCTTGGCCGTGGTGGCGGCTGCATCGGCGTTGCCATCGGCGATGACAAGTGTCTTTGCCCCCACATCGGCGACATCTGCCCAGGGAAAGCCGTGAGCCAGTGAAACGGACAAGATGCCATCTTTGCCCTCGGCATCCTTCATAGCCTGCACATAGCTTTGGGCCGGTTCTTTCATCGTCTCGATGATCGTCAGCATCCTGCAGTCATACGCCTGCATCACCGGCTGCGTCTTGCCCTCGGCAGCGTCGGCGGCCATCAAGAACAATTCGCGTGCACGGTCAGGCGCGTCGACATGCGGATATTCCTTGTAGTTGATGATGAGCGTGGCATTGTCGAGCATCGCTTTGGTCAGGTGGTTGTGCGGATCAAGCTCCAGCCCGATCACCTTGTTTGGCCCCATCAGCACGCGCGCCCGGGCCATCATATCTCCTTCGCAATCATCATAGCCGTCGGCCACCATCGCACCGTGCATCGACATCAAAAGCACATCGGGTTGATGCGCCTCGATGTCGGCCAGGATCTCGTCACGATAGCTCTCGTAAACCTCTCGCACGGTCGTGCCGGCAGGCTGCGCGACGGCACTGAGGCTTTCGATCACCTCCCAGCCTTTGCCCTCGGCCATGCGCCGCCATTCATGCAGTGGCGCGGTGAACAGATTGGCTGGCTGCCTGGTGGCCTCGCGTGTGACCATCGCCGCTTCAAAGGCATTTCGCCCCGTCGGCATCGGCGAGAAGGTGTTTGTTTCGGTCGCAAGGCAGGCGATGAGCAATTTCATGGCAGTCGTTCCTTGGGTCTCAGGCGAAGGGGTTTTCGACCTTCGGCCAAAAGTTTCCGTCGCGTTTGGTGAGGGGGATGGATGCAATGGCGGGCGTCACGGCACCAGGTGAGCCAACATGGATCACCTCGGCGCTGACGCGTTCGAAGTTCTGGTAGAAGTGGTTGGTGGATTTCGGGATCATGATCTTCAGATCGGCGATATCGAGCCCGAGGTCGGTAAAGACCGAGGGGGAATAGCACTGAGCGCGCTTTGACGAGAGAATGATATGCACCCCATCCGCTTCCAGCCAGACGCCGGTGCCAAGCGAGATCGACATATCGTTTACAGCCTGCGACATGTTCTCGCGAATGCCCCGCACGATCACATCAAGATCAAGCGCTTTGCCTGACGCCTCGCAGACCTTGCCGCCGAGACGCACGCGCATCTTCGCGCCGACGCCCGCGTCCTGGCACATGCCGACAAGAACCGGATCCCAGAAAAGCGCCAGCCCCACCTGTTTGAGGCCCCGCTTCAGAACTCCATGCAAGAAGAACGTCGCATCCGAAGGCGCGCCGCCGCCCGGGTTGTCGCCCATATCGGCAAGGGTGATCGGGAACACCGTTGCCTTTTCAACCCTGTCGAGCGCGGCCGGAATGTCGGGATAGTCGAGGCGCAGCCCATCTCGGATGTCCCAAAGTTTCTCAGCGAATGTCTGCGCTAGCTGCGCGGCTTTATCGGCATCGCCATCCGCAATCACCAGCATCTTCGCTCCTACATCGGCCACATCACCCCAAGGAAAGCCATGGGTGAGCGAGACAGACAGGATATTATCCTTGCCCTCGGCATCCTTCATGGCCTGGACAAAACTTCTGCCAGGCTCCGTCAGCGTTTTGATGATCGTAAGCATTCGGCAATCATGAACGCGCATAACGGGACGAGTTTTACCCGCGGCAGCATCGGCCACCATCTCGAAGAGTTCGACAGCCCGCTCCGCAGGGTCGATATGCGGGTATTCCTTGTAATTCACGATGAGCGTCGCGTTCTCAAGCATCGCCTTCGTGAGGTGATTATGCGGATCAAGCTCAAGCCCGATGACCTTGTCTGGCCCCAGAATGGCACGGGCGCGGGCCATCATATCTCCTTCACAATCGTCATAGCCCTCGGCAATCATCGCGCCGTGCATGTTGATGAGGAAGATATCAGGCTGCTCGGTCTTCAGATCGCCGAGGATTTCGTCTCGGAAACCCTCGTACACGATATGTGTGGTGATCCCCGCAGGCTGCGCCGCTGCCGTCAGGCTCTCGACGACCTTCCAGCCCCGCTCCTCGGCCATGCGGCGCCAGACATGCAGCGAGACGTTGTGCATGCGCGGCTCAGCCCGGCTCCCCTCTCGCGTCAACAGCCCCGCCTCGAAGGCAAGCTTCCCCGTGGGGATCGGCGAGAAGCTGTTAGTCTCGGTGACAAGCGAGGCGATCATCAGCTTCATGTCAATCCGCCTCGCGGCGCATCAGGGCGGTCCCCAGATTGGCCAGCAGATGCAAGAGGATCAGCCCGAACCCAACCGGTATGGCTATGGCAAAGAAGGACATCGGGATATCAAGCGTCTCCGCGCTTACGCGGGCATTGCGTGCAATGTAGCCCGAGGTCACCTTTCCGTTCAGCCCGTAGAGGCAATACCACAATATCGGAGTGATAAAGATCAATGCACCGATGGCGCGGATCACTGCAAACAGCCGCCCGATGCCATCCTCGCGCTTTCGTGCATCGGGAAACAGCGACGGATCGGCATGAATGCGAAAAGCGCAAGATGCGCCCAAAAGCCCTGCCCAGACCATGAGGTAGCGGGCCAGCTCCTCTGTCCAGGCCGGGGGTTGGTCGAGAAGATAGCGCGCTGCGGCCTGCCAGAAGGCGATCAGCACGAGCGCCGCCACCGTTAGAACCGCGCCCCAAAGCGCAACCCTGTTGAGGGAAGCCGAGATACGGTCCAGCCAAAAGATCACCGCGCGCATCAGTTCACATACCGCTCGCTGTTTTCCACGCGTCCAGCGCGCCTTCCGGCAGCGGAACCATATTGTGCAGAGGCTCACTGAGCGTTCTGAACTCGTTCCAGGCCTCTGGCGTCAGCGTGGTTACCTCGATGCCAGCCTCGCGCAGTTTGTCGAGCTCGGCCGAGCGCGTGGCAAGCCACTCGCGGTTGGCCTTTGTGGCTGCCGCGGCGGCGTCCATCACGATCTTTTGCTCTTCTTCAGAAAGGCCTTGATACCAATCTTCCGAGACGATGATCGTGCGGCTGCCAAGGCCAACCTTAGCATCCGTGAAATATTTGATGAAGCCGGTGTGGCCGAACATCAGCGGAACCATGGGTGGGTTGAGGTAGCCATCGGCAATGCCTGTCTGAAGCGCGTTTGGGACTTCGTCCCAAGCCACGATCGTGCCGTTTGTCCCCCAGAGCTTATAGACGCCGATCTGATTTTCATCGAGTGCGCGCATTCGCAGGTCGGCCATATCAGCTGCTGATTTCACGGGCTTTTTTGTGTTGAAAATCCCCGCAGCCGAGCCGAGAGCCGCCATACCGATCACGCGGACGCCTTGTGGTGTCGTGCCCGCATTGATCTTGTCGAGCATGCCATTCTCTAGGCCGCGATCAACCGTAGCCCAATCAGGGAAGAGATAGGGCAGCGTTGTCGGTATGATATGGCCGTCGAGTGCGCCGACGCCTTTCGTGTCTGAGAGCGAGACTTCCAGCAGACCCTGCTGGACCTGATCCATTTTCTCGGCTTCCCCACCCAGCGCGCCGCGCTCGTATTCCACGGCGTCCATACCGTTAGCATTCAGATACTCCGAAAAGGCATGCGCCCAGACGTATGTGCCCGAGTTTTCAAGATCGGTAGCTGAGTCGAGCGCGATCTTGACCTCTGCCGCAACGGGCGCAGCAAAGGCGACGGCCAGCGCAAGGCTTGCAGCGCTCAGGTTGATCATGAATGACATTTCATTTCCTCCTCTGTTTGCCCCGTCTCCGCCGGGGCAGGTGACTTCAGTTCCACAAGCCGAATGCACGGGGCAGAAAGAGGCTGATCTCCGGAACAAAGACCAACACCCCAAGCACAAGGATTTCAACGATGACAAACGGGATGACCGCGCGGGCGAGCTGCCAATAGTTCAGCCCGGTGACAGTCGAGACGATCAGCAGACACCCGCCCATCGGCGGTGAGACGAGGCCGATGGTCAGGTTGAAACAGATCACAATACCCAGGTGAACGGGGTCGGCTCCGTTCGCCAGCGCAACGGGCGCGATAAGCGGCACCAGCAACGCCAACGCCATCGGGATATCAAGAAACATGCCTGCAAGGATGAAAAGCACGTTCATCGCCAGCATGAAGCCCACAGGCCCCAACCCCAACTCGGTGATCGACGCCGAGATCGCCTGTGGCACTTTTTCAAGCGAAGCCAGATGCCCAAAGGCCGCCACAGCGCTTAGAACGATAAAGATCGAACCGGTCAGCATGGCGGTGCGGCGCAGGCTTTCAAGGACGTCATCCACCTTCAGGCCCTCATAGAAGAGGGCGGCCAGGGCAGCGACAATGACGGCGACAGCAGCCGCTTCGGTCGGGGTCATCCAGCCCAACACGATGCCGCCCACGATGATTACAGGCAACAGTAAGGCAGGCAGCGCACGCGCGATGGCGGGCAAGACGGGCGGAGCCTCGCCCTTTTGGATACGCGGGTGGTCATCGCGAATGGCGAAAAATGCGTTCATCGCAAAAAGAGCGACCGCCAACAGCAGCCCCGGCAAAATGCCCGCAACAAACAGCGCCGCGACAGAGGTTTGCATGATCGCACCGTAAAAGATCAGGATGATCGAGGGGGGCACAATCGGTCCGATAATCGAGGAAACCGCGGTGATCGTCCCGGCATAAAGACGGGTATAGCCACGCTGCTCCATTGCCGGGACCAAAGTGTTTGACAGCGAGGCCGCATCCGCCACGGCGGAGCCACTGATACCCGCGAAGAACACTGAGGTCATGATGTTTACATGGCCCAACCCGCCGCGAATGCGCCCGACGATGGCCATCGATACGTCGATCAGCGCCTTGGTCACGCCGCCACGGTTCATCAACTCGCCCGCAAGTATGAACAGCGGCATCGATAACAGAGCGAAAACGCTGATCTGCGAAAAGACCTTTTGAGGCAGGATCGCAAGATAACGGGCGTTGTCTGTCAGAATGAAAGACACAACCGCTGCGCCGCCGACGACATAGGCAAGCCCAAGACCCGAGGCCAGTAGCACCGCCAAAAAGATAGGGACAAGCCACATCACGCGCCGATCCCCATGCGATTAGGCCGGATCGTTGACGGGTCCAGCCTTTCGGCCAGAACATGCGCCGGGATTGGTTGGCCCAAAACTTCGGCCGCAGCAAATTGCGCAAGCCCCGGCGCCGACTGGATGCCATATCCGCCTTGGCCCGCCAGCCAATAAAATCCGTCTGCCCGCTCGGAAAAGCCCGCCACAGGGCATTTGTCGGCCACGAAACTCCGAAGACCCGCCCAAGAGCTCTCAATCCGTCTGACAGATAGGTTGAACGCGCGCTCGATCCGATCGACGCAGATTGCGATGTCCATCTCATCCGGCTGCACGTCGCAGGGCGGCTCGGGGTCTTCGTTGGCAGGAGAGATCAGCAGCTTGCCTGCATCAGGCTTGAGATAAAACTGCTCGTCAACGTCCACGACGAGCGGCATGCCCCTTACGTCAAATCCTTCTGGCGCGTCGATAATCAGCGCCGTGCGCCGTTTGGGTACAAGCCCGATCCGCTCGGCACCGGCCATCTGACCGACCTCATCGGCCCATGCGCCCGCTGCGTTGACGGCAATACCTGCCGAGAGGTCGTGCTGGCCTGCTTTGATCCGCCAGATCGCGCCTTCGCGGGCAATTTCGGCGACGGCTGCATTTGTCAGCAACGTGCCTCCACGTGCCTTGAACTGTCGCAAATATCCCTGATGCAGCGCCGCCACATCAATCTCAGAAGTGCCGCTATCCCACATGGCGCCATAGGCGTAGTCATTGCGCAAGAGCGGCAATTTCTGACCAAGTTCATCGCCACCCAACCGACGCACGGTCGAGGCATCGGCTAAATCGGCTTGCATTGCATCAAGCGCGGCGGCCTGATCTGCACGGGCCACAAATGCGGCATCAATCGGCGTCAAAAGCGGGTGATCGCAGAACCCTTCTGGCGGGTGTTTGAAAAACTCCAGCGAAGCGCGGGTCAAGGCGCGGATCGGCTGAGGGCCATAGATCGGCGAATAAACCGCCGCGGAACGCCCCGTGGTGTGATATCCGGGTTGGTTTTCCTGCTCGATCAGAACGACACGCGCAGAGGCCGAAAGCTCGGTCGCGACAGAGGCTCCTGCGATACCGGCGCCAATGACGGCGATTTCAAATGTGTGCTTGCTGACTGACAAATCCTGACCCTGGCTTGGAATCGTTTTCTTTTGCTTGGAAAGAAGGGTACAATATTTTCCAATCGGAAAACAGTGAAATTTTCCAATAGGAAAAACATGCAGAAACTACTCAAAAGCCTTGAACCGAACGCAACGGCCACCGAGACCGATCTTGGAGCGCGCGTGCGGGAGATCCGAAAGGCGCGGAAATGGACCTTGAAAGAGGTGGCCGAACGGACCGGCCTTGCCATTTCAACGATTTCCAAGATGGAGCGAGGCGAAATTTCCCTGACCTATGATAGGTTCATGCGTCTTGCCCAAGGGCTTGGTCTCGATGTGGGCGAACTGTTTGACTCTCAAGCAGAAGGCTTTGCGCATGGGACGGTATCGGTCACGCGCGCAGGTGAAGCGCCTTTGCACCGCTCGGCGACATATGACTACGACATGCTCGCCTCGGACGTGACAGGCAAGCATATGGTACCAATGGTTGGCCACATCAAAGCCCATAGTTTTGAGGCGTTCGAAGATTTTATTTCCCACCCGGGCGAAGAGTTCATCTACGTCATTGACGGGGCAGTTACGGTCCATCTTAAAGGGAGGGCGCCTGTCGTGCTGGAAAAAGGCGATAGCATCTATTTCGACAGCGGCCTCGGCCACGCCTATGTCTCGACGGGCGAGGCGGACGCGACGGTCTTGGGTGTCTGCTGGAAACCAGGATAGTCTTTCGTTTCTCCGCTATCCCCTGGGGGCGGGTCATGGCGCAGTTCGGATACCATGGAATACGCAAGCTTGAAGCGGTTGAATTAGCACATCGACCGCCGCCTGTTTGAGTCCGTCGGGAGCATTCCACCACCAGCGGCCAAAGCAAACTACTTTGCGACTCCGGCGAGCTCAGATGTGTGCGTGAATAAGATCAAGTAGCCTCCGGCAAACCGGTTCGACCCGACATGCCCTCCGCATTGAAACATTTCCGGCGCGGGTCCATTCTAAAACGTTGCTGGTAACGTTGTGGCTGGTTTTCGGGAGAGGCCTGATGGTTCTGTTTTACTTGGTCGGAGTGAGAGGATTCGAACATCCGGCCCCTGCCTCCCGAAGGCGAGTGCCCGGTGCGAAAGCCCAAAAATAAAGACTATTGGTGTGGTTTGAAGTGCCTCAATGACCTTCTGATGCGGCATAGCGTTGCGGTTTCATTGCGGACATATTTCGACTATCCCGACTGAACGCGTTCCAGCAGGCGCCGGGTTTCCAGCATTCGCTCGTAGCTGGCCCCGATCCTTTCGCGCCATTTCGGTCACACGATTCGAATTTCGGTTTCCCACTGGGAGATCGGACGCCCACAATGACCCCGGTCAATGCCTAGGTAAAAAACTAAGTCATAGGCTCCCAGGCGGGCAAACGCCGGGGGCACCATGACCGATAACATCATCGACGTTAAACGCATCCAGAAAAGGGCAGCCGAGAACCGGAGCGAGCTCGGCAGGCTTGGTTTCGCCGTTCTGTTCCTTGTTCTCATCATGATCTTTTCGACCACCGTCATGGGGGAAACACGGGGCAGTGTCCTGTTGGTTGCGGCCGCCACCATCGGTGGCTACATGGCGATGAACATCGGCGCCAACGACGTTGCCAACAATGTCGGCCCGGCTGTGGGTTCTCGTGCCATCACCCTGACCGGCGCAATCCTGATCGCCATGTTCTTCGAGGCGGGCGGCGCGCTGATCGCCGGGGGCGACGTGGTGGGCACGATCAAGAGCGGTATCATCTCGCCGGACGCGGTGCACAGCGCGGAGGAATTCATCTGGCTGATGATGGCTGCGCTGCTAGCCGCGGCGCTGTGGCTGAACTTTGCCACTGCGGTTGGCGCTCCGGTGTCGACCACCCATGCCATCGTCGGCGGTGTGCTGGGTGCCGGTATAGCGGCGGGCGGCATGGCCATCGCCGATTGGGGCCAGGTGGGCCAGATCGTCGCCAGTTGGATCATCTCGCCGATGCTGGGCGGGCTGATCGCCGCTGCCTTCCTGTTCCTGATCAAGCGCACGGTGAACTACCAAACGGACGTTATCGCCGCCGGTCGCCGTATCGTGCCGCTGCTGATCGGGTTGATGGGCTGGGCCTTTGCAACTTACCTGTTGCTCAAAGGGGTCAAGAAAATCGTCAAGGTCGATTTCCTGCCTGCCCTTGCAATCGGCTTGGCGATCGGCATGGCGATCATGCTGTTCGCGCGCTGGCGCGTGAACAAGTTGGCCGAAAGCCTGCCCAATTCAAAGGACAGCATCAACGACCTCTTCACAATCCCGTTGATCTTTGCTGCCGCGCTGCTCAGCTTTGCCCATGGAGCCAATGACGTGGCCAATGCCGTCGGCCCGCTGGCCGGCATCGTCGATGCGCTGCAAACCGGGATGGTCTCGACCAAGGCGACGATTCCGCTTTGGGTGATGGCAATCGGCGCGCTTGGTATCGCTGTCGGTCTTGGCCTGTTCGGTCCGCGCCTGATCCGCACCGTTGGCACTGAGATCACAGAACTGGACAAGACCAGGGCCTTCTGCATCGCCCTGTCGGCGGCCATCACCGTGATCGTCGCTTCGCAGTTGGGCCTGCCGGTCAGCTCCACCCATATCGCGGTCGGAGGGGTGTTCGGAGTGGGTTTCCTGCGTGAATACCTCAAGCGGAACTACGCCATGATGGTGGCTGAAATCCGTCTCCACCACCGCGATGACCGTCCCGAAGAGGTCGAAGCCTTTATCGCCCGGTTCGAAGCCGCGACGATCCCGGAACGGACGATCATGTTGCGCGAGATGAAAGCCAAGAAATCCGGTGCCGAGATCACCTCGGCCGAACGCAAGGGGCTGAACAGGATCCATCGGGTCGAGTTGGTCCGCCGCGGGCTGGTCTACAAGATCGCCGCCGCTTGGATCATCACCGTGCCGGTTTCGGGGCTGCTTTCCGCGATGTTCTACTTCACGCTACGCGGCATGCTATTGCCATGATGGGCAGCGACCAGACGACGAAGGAGACAGCAATGCCGGACGAAGCAGACCCCGCCGGACCTGCACCGGTCCTGATCGCGGTGGACTTCTCACGCGACAGCGATGCCGCGATCGACTGGGGGCTTGCCTACGCCGCGCTGGCCAAGCTGCCGGTGATCCTGTTCCACGCCATCCATGACAGCGCCGAGGCGCCGGGGTTCTACACCCGCAAGGACGAACCCGGTCTGGTCATGATCTCGGAGGTCGCCGAGGAAATGATGGCGGCGCAGTTGAAAGAGATCGCGCCGATGCTGAAGGGACGCGGCGCCCCGAAGGTGACGACCGAGATGGTCGAAGGCCTGCCCGCCGGCCGCATCGTCGAGACCGCAGTTGCGCGCGGCTGCGAACTGATCGTGATCGGCTCGCGCGGTCGAACGCGGGTTCAGTCCCTGCTGATGGGCTCTGTGGCTGAAACCGTCGTTCATAAGGCGCCCATGCCGGTGGTGGTGGTCAAGGCGCGGCGCCCGAACGTCGATATTCCGGCCCTTTCTGAACCAGACGAAACATCCCAAGCCGGCACAGATGATGACCGCTGAGTTCGACGCCACCACCCTGGCCATCGGCCTGCTTGGTGGCCTGGCGCTTTTCCTGTTCGGCATGGACATCATGACCGACGCGCTGAAACGTGCCGCCGGCAGCTACATGAAGGACATCCTCGCCCGGCTTACGCGCAACCGGTTCATGGGCGTGGCTGTCGGTGCAGTGACGACGGCGATCGTCAACTCGTCCTCGGTGACAACCGTCATCCTGGTCGGCTTCATCTCGGCCGGGCTGATGTCGATGGCGCAAAGCGTGAGCGTCATAATGGGCGCCAACATCGGTTCGACCATCACCGCCCAGCTTCTGGCTTTCAAGGTCTCGGCCATCGCCCTGCCGGCGATAACAATCGGTTTTGCCATTTCCTTTCTGTCGCCGCGCGAAAACTGGCGCCAGTATGGTCGCATGATCCTGGGCTTTGGCCTGGTGTTTTACGGTATGAGCGTGATGTCCGACGCGATGCGTCCGCTGCGCAGCTACGAGCCTTTCCTGGAGATGCTTGCCCACCTCGACAACGTCTGGGCCGGGGTTCTGGCCGGAGCGCTGTTCACCGCAGTGATCCAGTCCTCGGCGGCGACCACCGGCATCATCATTGTCATGGCCGGTCAGAGCTTGCTTAGTCTCGAAACTGCCATCGCTGTCGCACTGGGGGCAAATATCGGCACCTGCATGACTGCCTGGCTGGCGGTGATCGGCAAGCCGCGCGAGGCGGTGCGCACCGCCGTGGTGCACTTGCTGTTCAACGTGATCGGGGTGCTGATCTGGATCTTCCTGATCCCGGTCCTGGCCGATCTGGTGCGCGCCATCTCTCCCGTCGCGGATCACCTGCAGGGCGCCGCCCGCGACGCCGCCGAGGCGCCACGCCAGATCGCCAATGCGCATACCATCTTCAACGTCGTCAATACCGCTCTGCTGATCGGCTTCACCACCCAGATTGCGCGGCTGGTTGAATGGATGGTTCCGGACAAGCCGGTGCAGGAGGACGAGGATGCAACGCCGAGGTTCCTTGATCCGTTCCTGCTATCCACCCCGGCGATCGCACTGGAACATGTCCGGTTCGAGACAGAGCGCATGGGCAGGCAGGTGATCGATCTGCTGAAGGACGGTTTCGCGGCCGCGACCGCAAACGATACCGCCGGTCTGACCGACCTGACCCGCCGCGACCAGTCGATCGACGCGCTGCACAAGGCAATCGTGACCTATCTGGGCGCTCTGAGCACTGGTTCTCTGTCGGAACGCGAGGGGGCCGAGGTATTGTCGCTGCTCGGAATCGCCAACCAACTTGAATATGTCGGTGACCGCGTCGCCAACGACATCGCCCTCAGCACCCGCAAGCGCATCGACGAAGGGGTGAAATCCGACCCCAAGCGCGTCGCGCGCCTGAAGAAGATTCACGAAAGCGTCACCACGGCGCTGTCGGATTCGATACAGAGCATGGTCCGGCAGGATGCCGAGCTCGCCGCTGAAGTGCGCAATCGCAAGGTCGGGTTAAACCGGTTACGTCAGGAAATCGAAAGCAAGAGTATCGGGCTTCTGACCGGCGAACCGTCGGGGCTGGGTGCCTATATCCGCGAGATCGAACTGGTGGAAATCCTTGATTCGATCTTCCGCACCGCCCGGTCCATTGCCAAGACCGTTATTAGCGACACAAGTGAGCCCGTCGAGGACTCGGCAACCGAGACCGAGGCAGCCTGACGGGCAATACCGATAGCATTGTCTCGCTTTCCGGGCAGGTTGACGGCAGAGAAAGACTCCATGCAGGACAAGCATATTTGGCCGTCAGGCAGCACTTCGAGCTGTCGCGGATTTCTCGTGGCTTGGTCCTGCAGCAACCTTATGGGATCGTGATGGACGGCATGCGCGATGGACGAGTGTCGCTGGAACATGAAACGATTCCTATGTTCAACAGAAGTAAATGATGTTGGGCATTGAGCGCTTCCCGCCACGCGTCCCCAATCAAGCCATCGCTATAGCTAAGACATGCAGCACATGCTGCGTCACTCTTGCGAGGATAGCGATGACCAAGAAACCGCACGCAGACACCCGGATGGCGACATACGTCGAGCGCCGGATACTCGAACTAAAACCGAAGAAGACACAGGCCGAGATCGCCGCCGCGACCGGCTTCCCGAACCCCAACATGATCACCATGATCAAGCAGGGGATCTCCAAGGTGGCGCTGGATCGCGTGCCGGCGCTGGCACGGGCACTGGAGTGCGACCCGGCCTTTCTGATGCGGCTCGCCCTGGAGCAGTCAATAGGGCGCACGGCGGCCGAGGCGGTTGTGGAGATCTTCGGCGATCCTGTCACCATGAACGAACGCGGCTGGATCGAGGCAATCCGCGCGGCTTCGAACAACACCGATCCCCGGCTGACCAGCAGGTCGCAGGCAGCCATTCAGGCGATCTTCGGGAGATGAGCGTGATGGACGAGACAAGCGACCTGGCCCCCAACGAACGCGCCTGGCTGCGCTTCCTGCGCGAGGTGAGCGACGGGAGCGACCCGAGGCCCACCCTGCGCCGGGTGCAGCTCCTGCGGCGCCTCTGTGCGCTTCGGGGCACTTGATGAAGCAGGTATAGTGGTGCCGAGGAATGGCTGAGGTGCTGTGGTTCGCCGGGTCCCAACAACGTCCGCCACCATGACTGATAGACCAATCATTGGGTCTACTTAGGTTGGCGTCGGACAACCCCGGCTAGGGTCCAAGTAAACCACGCGTCCACGAATTCACCTCAAAATCAGGTTCAGGGTATGCTTAAAGTCTCCCAATAGTTGACGGATCAAGCCAGAAAACCGTTGTTTCGGGTGGCATGTAGACCCTCCGATAATCAGAGGCCCAAGAATACAAGGGTCTTGCGGAGCCGCGCAGTGACACTCAGGTGTCATTACCACGCGCCGCGCTCCATAAGTCGCGTAGAGAGGCAAGACAATAAAGAACGCAGATCGCGCCCTGCGATGCGCACAGAGCGCCTGAGAGCACATGATGCCTATGTCGCGATCACACGTCTGAAGGCAAGAATAGCACCGACTGCTTCAAGACAGGTCGGTCAAGCGCATGTATCGATGTGTTGCCTCTTTCAACGCAGCCCTGAGCGAATGGTCTCGCGTCGAGAAAACGTGATAGTCGTTGACAAGGTCATTCTGAAGTGCACCGACGATGAGCTGAAAACAAAAGCTCAGTCTTTCCTTGGTCTCTTCCGGGGTGAAAGCAGGAAACAGTGTTGCACAGGCGCGGCGATAATTTCGCATGATCTCGCGCGCGCTGTCGCGCATTGGGGCCCACGGGTCATCGGGTTCGAGAATGCGCAGCAAGGATTCGCGAAGCACACCACGGACCGGTCCGGTGAAGAGATCGGCCATCAGGTCGACCAAGGCATCGAGCGCTTCGCTGGGTTCCATTTCGTAGAGTTTATCCACGTTGACGCGCGCGTGGATTTCCGAATTGCAGAGTTGGATTGCCGTTGCACGCAAGGCGCGAAAGTAGGCTTCCTTATCCTCAAAGCGGGTGTAAAAACTGCCCACAGATTGGCCACACTCTTCCGCAAGGTCCGAAATCTTCAGGTCGTTAAACCTGTTGCTGTTCAATAGCTTAAAGCCCGCCTCGATGTAAGCATCGCGGATTCGGCGACTGCGCGCCTGTTTGGCCGGGAGAACGCCGGGGATGTCGTCATCCATCAATAACGCGTCGATATCCATGGCATTCCTTGTTGTCGGGGTCGCTCCCTGCTTGATTTAAGCGTGTCGCGTCGCTCTGTCAAAGCGACGCGCAGGTTCGTCATCTCACAAAGAACAGTGCCGTCTGGGGCACGAACGTGACAACCACGAGCACCGCGAGGATGAGCGCGATGAACGGCAATACCGCGCGGCAGATCTCGATGAAGTTTTCTCGGAAGGCGGTCATCGCCACGATAAGGTTAAGTCCAAGGGGCGGCGTAAGGAAGCCAATCTCTAGGTTGATCACCATGATCACGCCGAAATGCACCGGGTTGATGCCATAAGCCACTGCCGGCACCATCAGGAGAGGACCCAGGATCAGGATTGCCGAGATCACGTCGAACAGGCAGCCCACGATCAGCAAGAGCACGTTGACGGCCAGCAGGAAGGCGATTTTGTCGTCGGTGACAGACGTGATCCACATCGCCAGTTGGTCGGGGATTTCCTCGATCGTCAGAATGGTCTTGAGGCTCAGCGCGACGGCCACGATCGGGAACAGCATCCCCAGCAACTTCGCCGTGTCCACGCATGTGTGGTAAAAGTCGATTGGCTTCAGTTCGCGGTGAATGAAGATCTCGACGAAGAGCGCATAGACCAGTGCCACCGCAGCCGCTTCGGTGGCCGAGAAATAGCCCGAGTAGATCCCACCCAGCAGGATCACCGGCAGCAGCGCCGACCAGCCGCCGCGTCTCAGGGCGGTGGTAAACTCACGCAGGTCGAAGGGTTGAGCAGGCATCTTTCGGTTGACCCAGTAGGAATAGCCGGCCAGCACGCCCGCTATCATCAGCCCTGGAATGATCCCGGCAAGGAACAGATCGGCGATGCTCTGCTCATTGACGATGCCATAGAGGATGAGGGGGATGGACGGCGGAATGATGATGCCCAGCGTTCCACCAGAGGTCAGTGCGCCGAGCGAGAAGCGCTTGGAATAGCCGTTTTCCAGGAGCGCAGGGTAAAGGATCGTGCCCACCGCCAGGAGTGTGACCGGCGATGAGCCGGAGATGGCGGCGAAGATTGCGCAGCTGAGGATCGTGGCAACGGCGAGACCGCCGGGAATGGGGCGTGTAACGCTGATTGCCAGGTCGATCAGGCGGCGCGCGATGGAGCCGCGGGTCATGATCGAGCCAGCGAGAAGGAACATCGGGATCGCCAGCAAAAGCGCATTGTCCAAGCTTATCCAGATATCCTCGGCCAAATATTCGAGGTGTCCGTCGCCCCAGACAAGGTGAACATAGGCCGCCGAAGCCAGAAGGATGACGATGATGTTCTGCCTGAACGCCAAAAGCGCCAGAACCATCAAAAGAAGAAGAACAGCATACATGAGATCAGCCTGTTGGGGTGTCGGAGTGAGGTTTGAGCGTCTGGTTCAGCGCAAAGACCAGGTGCTTGAGGCCCGCGGAGACGAATGCGTAGGGGATGACCAGTTGCAGTGGCCAGAGCACGAAATACAGCACGGGGGCCTTGTCCCCGCTTTCCATGGAGATCTGAACGAACCTCCATGACACATACGCGCCGGCAAAGAAGAAGCTGGCTGACAGCACATCGCCGAAACGTGCAACTGCTGCGCCATGCCGACCTGCCAGTCCGTCCAGAAATTCGGGACGCAGGTGCGAATTGTCCGACGTGGCCAGTGTCAGACCAAGAAACCCGGCCACGATCGCGCCGTAGACGGCGAGTTGCTGAAGGCCAAGAAACGCCGAGGAGAAGACTTCGCGCCCGATCACATCCACCATCAGGAGAGTGGCAACGAGGGCATAGGCCACCGTCGCCACAATGGATTCAGTCAGCGTCAGTCCTTTGAGAACGGACTTTAGCATCTCAGCCTCACGAACAGGATGCTTTGGCCGCAAGGATCGCATCCCACTTGGCCTTGGCATCATCGCCCAACTCGTTGAGGATTGCCTCCTGCGCAGCGGGTGCCAGAGCTTTCCACGCGTTGAGTTCGTCATCATTAAGTTCAATAACGCTTGCCCCTTCGGACGCGGCCTTGCCCAGCAAAGCGCCTTCGGCCCCCCGAATGGCAGCGCGCAGTTCAAGGAAGGTTGGCGCTGCTTCGTTGATCCAGGCTTTCTCCTGGTCCGACAGCCCGTTCCACGTTTTTTGCGAAATGATCACGGCTCCGACCTGATGCTGGTGGCGGGTCAGGGTGATCTGCGGCGCGACCTTGTCATATCCGGTGGCAACTCCGAATACGGACAGTTGCGTCGCGGCGCTGACCTGTCCGGTCTTGAGTGCTGGCACGGCATCGCTGGGCGCCAGAGGCACCGGCGTGCCGCCAGCAGTCTGAATGAACAGGGTGTCCGTTGCAGAGGGCGCGGTGCGGATCTTGACGCCAGAGAGGTCAGCCGGGGTTCGGATCGCTTCTTTCGAGAAGATGACCTGATAGCCGACCTCCATCCAGCTCAGCGCGTGCACCTTGGCGGCGTCAAATTCTGCGCCATATGTATCCAGCAGGTGATTGTCGGCCACGCAATCGAATTGTTCGGCGCTGTCAAAGGCATAGGGTGACGCCAGCAGCCCGAATTCCGGCACCAGAAGCGACACTGCGGTGTTGGACATGACGCCCATGTCGATCCGACCCCGCGCGATCTGTTTTACGACGTCCTGTTCGCCGCCCAGCTTCGAGCCGAGATAGGGCGTGACGGTCAGTTCTCCGCCGGAGACCTCTGCGAGCTTTTCGACAAATTTCATCGTGATCTTGCCCCAAGGTGAGTTCGGGGGCGGCGCAGCGCTGAGCCGAAGTTCCTTGGCTTCGGCGGCAATGCTGCCTGCGACGACCAGTGCAGCGGCAATGGCTGTGAGTTTCATGACGAGTTCCTCCCTGTGATCTCGCGTTCGCTAAAAAACTGAGCAAAGGCTATGTGGGAACAGTAGATTCTGTCAACTTAAATGAATTGAAATTCACTTAATCAGCAAAAAACTCTTTTAAAACAATATGAACAGTGTCATGACTCTAGATCATAATATGAATTGTTATTCATTTTAATTGACGAGCTACCGTTCCCATTGCTAAGTTTTCCGAGATTGAGTGTTGCCGAGTCGCCAAACAATCGGCGGCTCTTTGGGAGAGAATCAGGGGGCTACGCGCTGATGTCAGAGACAGGATCGAGACCGGGTTCGCGCAAGCCGACCAAGGGTAAAACGACCACTTCGCACGGGGTTCGCACGGGCGAAAAGACCACGGGTTTGCGCGTATTGAATAATGAGCTTGATCAGGGCACGGATGTCATCGCGTCCATTCCAGTCCCAACGCCACCAAGCGCGGTGCCTTCTCAGGTCGTCGACAACCCGGCACCGCAGGCGGAAGAGGAGATTCGCCCTGCGCGCATTGCGACTAACGCACCCAGGTTGGCCAACGGCTTCAAGATTGTCGAGAACCGCGCCTACCAGCGCAAACAGAAGATCGCGCGCGCGCCATTGACGGTTCCCGCCGACGACGAGATGGGCCACAAGAAGCTCTTCACCAAGTTCGAAGAGGCGTTCACGACGCGCGACATGGCGGTGCTGCGAGAATGTCTGTCTCCGGCCTTCACATGGAAACTACCAAACGGGCAGGTGGTCTATGGCCGCGATGCCGCTCTGGATGAAATGGAGCGCCGCTTTGCCATGCCCAATGGACCAAGGTTTTCAGCTTCGGTCTGGCGGTTCCGTGGCAGCACGGTGCTGCAAACCTACGACGTGGAATATCTCGGACCCGATGGCGCCTGGCGGCAGTCGCAGGGCTTTGACCTCTACGAGATCGGTGACGGGCTGATCACCCTCAAGGACGCATATTGGAAAATGATCCCCTAGGCGGGGATGGGAGGACGACATGAAGATTGAATCAGCAGCGGGCGAGTTTTCGTTCGACCTTGAAAAACTGGACTTGCTGGAGGACGGGATCGTTCTGACCGGGAAAATGGGCGTCTGGGAGGCTGAGACCACCATGACCGATGCCGACCTGCGCAGGATCGTGGGCATGGTGCTGCGCAAGCCGGGTGCGTGGGGTTATCTGGTTCGCCTACTGTTGGGTGTCCGCCGCGAAGTCGCGAAGGAGGCCCGGCTATGAGTGACCGCAAACCCGAAGGGCTGCCACCACAGGCGCAGGCGGCATGGGATTTCCCACTCTTCGATGCCATCATGGGGCGCCGTTCTCGCCGTTTTGGTCTGGGCATGGAGATGACATCCGGTCCATTCCAGCACAAATCGGAATACGAGCCGTATCCGCTGAGTGATCTGGAAACCGCCATGTTAGTAGCCGCCGCGACGGCGACAACGGGGCCTATCCTGGCAGAAACTAACCTGCCCGGTGCAATGGTGAAAACGATCGGCAAGCCATACCCCTCTGCGATGGGGTCGCACCGCTCACGGCTTTTCTTCACCAATGATGATGGAGTGTTCGTGGTCAAGGCCGACCAGGCCAAGATGACCAAGATGCGCGAGTATGAAACGGCAGGTGACCGCGACAAGTTATTGGGGTTCTATGACGAGTTTGTCGAAAAGATCGATGACAAGCGCATGGACCTGCCTCCCGCTGAACCTGGCATCTGGCCGCATAACCAGTGGGTCACGAACATGCCCGGCACCACGATCTTCATGCCCGTGATCGACGTGACCAAGGACATCATCAAGCTGATGATCAACCTGTGTGACGGCAAGGCCGGGCGCTATGCCCAGAACACTGGCGGATATTACATCGTCGACGACCGCAACGGTATGCGCCCCTGTGGCAACCAGAAGTGGGTCGACAACGGCCTGTTGAACAAGCGCAAGGTGATGACACTCAGCCGTTTGGAAAAGCTGCTGTCGGACGGGATGCTGGCCGAAGGCGCCTTCATGGGGCAGCTCATGGCGCTAACGCTTCAGGCGACGGGTTTGGGAGGCTGGGTATACGGCGGATTTTCCTCAACCGTGGTTTTGGGGGGGACGCCCGCTTGCCGCGGTCTGGGCTTCCGCTTCATCCAGTCCAATTCGGACCCGTTCCCGATCCCGGTGGGGCGTGACGGCGTATTCGAAGCCTATTGCCCACCCTACTATGCCAACATGTCCGATGCGGTGGACGCGGCACTTCAGGGTTCGCTTCAGACCATGGACGAGTGGGAGGCCAAGGGTATGGTCAAACCCCACACCGCCCCGAATGCCGAGTTCGATGCCGCGACCATCCCGGCCAGCCCCGAGGGCATCCAGTGCGTCAAGGACATGTGTCAGTATATCTTTGATACGTATGGAAAATTCCCTGCCACGGTGGACCCGATCCAGATGACCCTGTTCATCCAGGCGCACCACTTGGACCTCGACTTCTACGACAAGCATATGAAGCCGGGATCCTATCTCGATACCCACAAGAATCATTTCCGCGACTGGCACGGCAACGACGGCCCCAAGAAACGTAGCAAGGAGACCTGATATGGACCCGTTCCGCCTGATTATCGACGGCAAGAAAGTGCCGACCAAGCAGTGTTTCGAAGTGATCAACCCGGGAACCGAGAAGGTCGCCGGGTTGGCCCCGCTGGCTACCAAGGATCAGCTCGAAGATGCAGTGCGTGCGGCCCGTGTTGCCCAGAAAGGCTGGGAAAAACAAACCGAACGCAAACGCCAGACTGCCTGCCGCCGCATCGCCGAGCGGATCGAGGCCCATGCCGAGGAACTGGCCCAGCTTCTGACCGCTGAACAGGGCAAGCCTCTGGGTGGCATGGGGTCGCGCTGGGAAATCGGCGGGGCGATTGCGTGGACGCAATACACCGCCAGCCTGTCGATGCCGCCAAAGGTTTTGCAGGATAACAACGAGGGGCGTGTCGAGTTGTTCCGCAAGCCGATTGGCGTGGTGGGTTCGATCCTGCCATGGAACTTCCCGGTCATGATCGCCATCTGGCATATCGTTCCAGCCGTGCTGGCGGGCAATGCGGTGGTCTGCAAACCCTCGCCATACACGCCACTGACCACGCTTCGGCTGGTCGAACTGATGAACGAAGTTCTGCCACGCGGCGTGGTCAATTGCATCACTGGCGACGATGACCTTGGCCCGATGATGACCAGCCATCCCGACATCGGCAAGATTGTCTTCACCGGCTCTTGCGCCACGGGCAAGAAGATCTATGCCAGCGCTGCCGACACCATGAAGCGGATGACGCTGGAACTGGGCGGCAACGACGCCGGGATCGTGCTGCCGGATGTCGACCCGAAACAGATCGCCGAGGGCCTGTTCTGGGGCGCTTTCATCAATGGTGGTCAGACCTGCGCTGCGCTCAAACGGCTGTATGTGCACGACGATGTCTACGAGGACGTCTGCGAGGAATTGGTCAAATTCGCGCGTAAGATGCCCATGGGGGTTGGCACGGACGAAGCCGCGATGCTTGGCCCGGTGCAGAACCTGCGGCAATACGAGATCGTCAGCGATCTTGTGGCAGACGCGCGCGACAAGGGCCGGGTGTTGCTGGGTGGCGACATCCCGGTGCGTAACGGCAAGAAGACGGGCTATTTCTTCCCCCTGACCATCATCGCCGATCTCGACAACGGCGACCGGCTGGTTGACGAGGAACAGTTCGGTCCGGCCCTGCCGATAATCCGCTACCGCGACATCGACGAGGTGATAGAAAAGGCCAATGACAATCCCAACGGGCTGGGCGGATCGGTCTGGAGCCGCGACATCACCGCTGCGCGGCAAGTGGCCAGCCGGATGGAATGCGGATCGGTCTGGATCAACAAGCACGGCGCGATCCAGCCCAACGCGCCTTTTGGCGGGGTCAAGCAATCTGGAGTAGGTGTCGAGTTCGGACAGGAAGGGCTAGAAGAATACACTGACATCCAGGTCGTATTTTCGTGACCCGCGCTTAAGATGCTGAGCTTTCTTGACCCTGGCACCGTGCCGCTATTGTTGGTTGGCGCGGTGTTTTTCGCATCTCTATTGCAGGCCGTGACGGGCATCGGTTTCGGCGTGATAGCGGGGCCCGTCTTGCTCGTGACCATGGCCAGCGCAGGGGCCATTCAAGTCTCGATTGCCCTGAGCTTCCTGATTGCGCTGCTGCTTGCGCCCATAACCTTGCCACAGGTGAATTGGCGACTGTTGCGCCCTCTCTTTGCCGGGGTCTGCATCGGCACGCCGCTCGGAGCGTTGGCCTATCTCAACCTGTCGTTGGAGCACCTCAAGCTCTGCGCCGCGGTTGTTGTCGGTGTGATGACGGTAATCGCCACGGGTATCCTTGCCCGCTTCCCCTTCTTCCAGACCGACACCCGGGTGCGGCGCGGCGCGATCGGTATTGTCTGCGGCATACTCAACGCAGCGCTCGCCATGCCCGGACCTCCGGTTGCAGCCTATGTGACAGCCATCAAGAGCGACCCTATGGTAGTGCGGTCCACGACACTGGTGACGTTCCTGCTATCTTACCCCATCGCACTTGGATTTCAGGCAATGTTCGTCGGCATCTCTGATACGCTTCTGCCAACTGCGTCCGCTTTGGTCTTGCCGACAATTGCCGGGACAGTATTCGGTGTTTTCTTGTCGCGGAAAATAAGAGCGCAGCATCTGATTTGGCTCACCGTCCTGTTCTTGATGACAAGCACGCTCATGTTGATCTTTGGGTAGTGCCAAGGCTCGGCGCGAGAATGATCGCGGAGCCGGGACTGCATTTCCAATTGTTGCCCGTCTCGGCGCTGTTCGCCACCAAGGGACCGAGGGGCAAGCCCGTCTACGACCTTCATTCGGCACAAACTGGAGCGCGCGGATCTGGCTGCGCTTCCTGCGCGAGGT
>NZ_JBXWRD010000049.1:0-28833 GCF_059612725.1 Ruegeria sp. YKSF070
AACAGCGGGTGGCTGATCACCCGCGCGGGGCGCATCTGGCCCAGGATCTCGATCTCGACCGCCACACCGTCGCCAATGCGGTCGGTGGGCAAGAAGCCCAACGCCACAGATTTTTCAGCGTGATGCGAATAGCCGCCCGAGGTGCAGAAGCCCACCACCGCGCCCTCCAGCCAGATCGGTTCATAGGCATTGACATCGGCGTCGTTGGCGTCGACTTCGAAGGCACAGAGCCGGCGGGCAGGGCCTGCGGCGCGCTCCGCCTCGGCGGCCGCGCGGCCGATGAAATCCGCCTCTTTCTTGAAGGCGATGAACCGGTCCAGCCCGGTTTCGGCGGCGGTATAGTCGGGAGAGAACTCCCGCAGCCACGAGCCAAAGAACTTGTCCAGCCGCAGGCTCATCATCGCGCGCATGCCAAAGGGGATCATGCCGTGATCCTGACCGGCCTGCCACAAGGTCCACCACAGTTGCCGCTGCGCCATTGGATCGCAATAGATCTCATAGCCCAGATCGCCGGTATAGCTGACCCGCTGCACGATACAGTCGGTCATGCCGACCACCATCCGCCGCACATCCATGAAGCGCAGGCTGTCGACATCGTCGCGGGTACAGGCGGTCAGCACCGCCCGTGCCTTTGGCCCGGCAATCTGGAATCCGTTACGTTTGTCGCTGATATTTTCGATGGTTACGCTGTCTTCCTGATGTTTCTGGAACCAGCGCATGTGAAAATCCTGCGACCCGTAAGAGGCGGTAAGCTGAAACTCGGTCTCGCTCAGGCAGGAAACGGTGAAATCGCCGATCAGCTTGCCCTTGGCGCTCAGCATCGGGGTCAGTGACAGCCGCCCCGGCGCCGGGATGCGGCCCGCCATGATCCGGTCGAGCCAGGCGCGCGCGCGCGGGCCCGTCACCATGTATTTGCCGAAGTTGTGGACCTCGTTGATGCCCACGCCTTGACGCACACCGCGCACCTCGCGGCCGGTGGCCGCAAACGCGTCCGAGCGGCGGAAGGAGGGGGTTTCATAGGTCGGCTCGTCGCCTTGGGCATAGTAATTGGCAACCTCCAGCCCGAATTGCTGGCCCCAGACCGCGCCCATGTCGGAAAAGATATCATACATCGGCGTGGTGCGGTTGGGGCGGGCGGCGGGCAGTTCCTCGTTCGGATATGACACGCTGAAGCGTTTCTGATAGTTCTCGATCACCTTGGGCCGGGTATAGCCGGGGCTGATCCAGCGTCCGAACCGGGCCACGTCCATCGCGGTGACATCGCGCTCGGTCTCGCCCTCGATCATCCATTGCGCCAGCATCAGGCCGACGCCGCCGCCCTGGCTGAACCCCGCCATCACGCCACAGGCCGACCAATAGTTGCGCATACCCGGCACCGGCCCGACCAGCGGGTTGCCATCGGGGGCAAAGGTGAAGGGGCCGTGAATGACCGACTTGACCCCGGCGCTGGCCAGAACGGGAAAGCGTTTATAAGCAAATTCAATGCTTTCCTCGATTTTGTCAAAGTCGTCAGGCAGCAGTTCGTGGCCGAAGGTCCAGGGCGTGCCATCCACCGCCCAGGGCTTGCAGGGCTGTTCATAGAAGCCGATGCACAGTCCGCGCCCTTCTTGCCGCAGATAGCTTTCTCCGGCGGGGTCCATGACATGCGGATGTTCACTGCCGCGTTCATAGATCTCGGGGATGTCGTCGGTGACAATGTATTGATGCTCCATCGGGTGCAGCGGGAAATAGACACCCGCCATCGCGCCCACCTCGCGCGCCCAGAGGCCGCCTGCGTTGACCACATGTTCGGCGTGGATGGTGCCCTTGTCGGTCACCACGTCCCAGGTGCCGTCCGGGCGCTGGTTGGTCTCGCGCACCATGCAGTGCGTTTCGATGGTTGCGCCGCCCATGCGCGCAGCCTTGGCATAGGCATGGGTGGTGCCGGACGGGTCCAGATGCCCATCGAGCGGGTCGTAGAGCGCACCGATGATTCCATCCAGATTGGTGATGGGTGCGATCTTGGCGATCTCTTCGGGGCCGACGATCTCGGTCTCGAGCCCCATGAAGCGGTGCTTGGCCCGTTCGGCCAGCAGCATGTCGAACCGGTCCCGATTGTCAGCCAGCGTGATGCCACCCACATGATGCAGCCCGCAGGACATGCCGGTGATCTCTTCCAACTCCTTGTAGAGCCGGATGGTATAGCCCTGAAGCGCGGCCATGTTGGTATCGCCGTTCAGCGTGTGAAAGCCGCCCGCCGCATGCCAGGTCGAGCCCGAGGTCAGCTCGGACCGCTCGATCAGCATCACGTCGGACCAGCCCAGCTTGGTCAGGTGATAAAGGACGGAACAGCCGACAACACCGCCGCCGATGACGGCCACTCGGGTGGTGGTTTTCATTTCAGTCTCCGCTAGTCTAGGGACAGGTCTGACCTATCAGTCAGGGCAGATATGGCGCAGGTTCTTGTCGCTCTGCGACGGGACGTGTCGCAAATGAAATGTGCAGCCGGTTCGAGAGGGCGATTTGCGAGATAAACTCCTGAATATTGCCCGGCGCATGCTGCGGCTGCTCTATGTGCGGATCATCCTGATCGCCGCGCTCAGCCTGTTGTCGGTACCGTTGGCGGCACTTTTGGGTGATCTGATCCCGCCGGGGCTGGCCGACCGCATCGGTGCGGCGGCGGTGGACCCGATCCTGGCGACACTGGCGACCAGCATGCTGGCGGTGACCACCTTTTCGCTGACGGTGATGACCGGCGCCCATCGCGCCGCCTGGTCGCAATGGGGGCCGCGCACCCATGTGATCCTCAAGGATGACACCGCCACCCATTCCATCCTTGCCGTCTTTGTCGGCGCCTATCTGTTCTCCATGTCCGGGATGGTCCTGCGGCGCACGCCGATCTTTGGCGAACAGGAAAGCGTGGCGCTGTTTGCCATGACGATGCTGGTCATTGCCCTGATCGTCGTCTCGATCATCCGCTGGATCGCGCATCTGGAGGATCTGGGCAGTTTCGGCGAGACCCTGGCGCAGGTTGAACGTCGCGCGGCGGTGTCGCTGCGCACCTTGGCGCGTACGCCTTGCTACGGGGCGCACGCGCTCACCGAGGAAACGGACCTGCCCGAGGGCGGGCAGGTCCTGCGGGCGCCGCAGCCCGGATATGTCCAGCAGATCTTTGTCGAAATGCTGCAGGAACTGGCCCAAAAAGCCGAGACCCAGGTCTATGTCACCGTCTCTGTCGGAGATTACGTGCAAGAGGGGCAGGAACTGGCCCGGTTCGCGTCCAGCGATCTGGACGCAGAGGTCACCGGGGACGCCTGCCGCGCCTTTGCGATCGAAGGCGCGCGCACATTCGTGCAGGACCCGCTCTTCGGCCTGTCGGTGTTGGGCGATATGGCTTGCCGTGCGCTGTCGCCGGGGATCAACGACCCATCGACGGCGATCACCGTGATCGACCGGCTGTCCTCACTGTTGCTGCTGGCAAATCGCGATGAAGTCGACGAAAGCCCGGCTTGCGACCGCGTCTGGTTGCGGCCGCTTCCGCCCGAGTCCCTGTTTGCCGAAACCTTTGACAGGATCGCCCGCGACGGCGCCACCAATATCGAGGTACAACTTGCGCTGCAGCGGGCGCTGGCGGCGATAGGCACGCGTAGCGACGGTGAACTGGAACAAGCCGCCCGCCGCTCTGCCGCGCGCAGCCTGGCGCGAGGGCTCGCGGGGTTGAGCGCGGTCGAGGATCGCGACCGGCTGGAACGGGCTAGTCGCGGCTCTTGAACCGGCTCTGCTGCACCAGCCAGACGGTGAGCAGGGGGACAATCACGGTGATTGCCGCCACCGTCATCAGCAGATAGCCAAGCTGCGAGTAATCCGCCGGAATCGTTATCGTCCCATCCTCGGCGCGGACCTCGCGGGTGACGGTATAGATCTGGTTGAGGTACTTGGTCCCAAGGCTCGACGCGGACAAGGCCAGGTTGGTGAACGAGGCCATGACCGCAAAGAACGTCGCCTTGAGGTTTGCGGGCGCATTGCGCGCGATCCAGGCCAGCATGGGTATCATTGCCACCTGACCAAGTGGCGATTCCACCGCCGTGTTGACGATTGCGATGAACCGCGCGTCGACAATCCCGCCGGTCATAGCGGCGGTCCAGTGGTGGACGCCATAATACAACCCAATACCGGGCAGCGACAGCACCCCCGCCGCCAGCGTCAGCAGGATCACGATATCGGCGATGGTGCGCGAAGCGATCATCGGCCGCAGCACCACCATCCCTACCAGGGTCAATACCGAGGTGATCAGGTACAAGAGCGACAGGAATTGCTGGTCAAAGCCCAGCACGTCGATATCGAACCAGGAAGAGGCTGCGCCATTCAGCGGCATGGCGCGGAACATGAAGACGATGATCGCGGTGCCGATCAGGGCGCGCGCATGCGCCTGATCCAGATTGCGCACCAGTTGCCGCATCAGAGTCAGCACGATGGCCATCGACCCGGCGAATACGATCTCTTGCGAAAACGGCAAGTCCATCAACCCGACGGTCAGTGTCATTGCGACAAAGATGGCGCCTCCGGAGAAATACCAGTGGTTCAACCGCACCTTCTCGCCCTCGGGGTCGAATATGGCCAGTGCACGCATCCGGTCCATTCCGCCCGCGATCATCCGCGCGATGGCCTGCCGTTTCTGCCAGCCGGCCAGCAGCACGCCCGAGATCGAGATACAGGGGATCAGAAGGGCAAGCGCATAGATATGCCCATAGCGGGCGGCTTTCTCGGCCGGGGCCAGCGTTTCGATCCCGTCGAACAGAACGATGTTCAGGGCGGCAACCGCGCTGGCGCCGCCGATCAGGGCGAAGCGTCCCAGTGTCTGCATGGTGGTGTGCTGGGCACGCTGCACCTCGGGCGAAAGCTCGGCCCCCTGCGCATCGTGGCGCGGCACCGCCTCGACCGACATGGCGTCGGCGACCGCGTCCTGCACCACATAACCACAGGGTGCCAGCAGCACCGCCAACACGTACCAGGCGGTGACCGACATGATGCCCGGCATCCATTCGGCGCGGGTGGCCAGCCCATACATGATGGCGAAACTGGCCGCGATCAGCGACGCGCCCAGATAGATCAGCCAGGCCTTCCAGCGCCAGATCAGGTCGACCAGATGGCCCAGCGGCATCTTCAGCGCCCAGGGCAGTCCGGCCCAGAAGGCAAGCCCGGCGATGAAGGCCGCCGAGACATCCAGATATTCCTTGACGAAAAACGTGCCGACAACGGCGGTCAGCCCCTGCGCCCCGGCCGCGAAATAGACCATCAGCGGCGGCAGGAACGACCAGCGCATCTGCCGGCCCAGATCGAGGACAACAGCGTCGAACCAGCCCCGGATCCGGCCCGCGCGGGTCATAGCGGGCGGATCTTGAGCCCGGTGATCCGGTTGCCCTCGCGGCCCGTCACCTCGAAGCGGAAGCCATGAAAGGCAAAGACCTGACCCACGGTCGGGATCATCTGTGCCTCGTGAATGACCAGTCCGGCGACCGTATTGGCCTCGTCATCGGGCAGCGACCAGTCCATTGCGCGGTTCACGTCGCGGATGGTCATGGCGCCCTCGACCAGGAACTGGCCATCGTCGCCACGGGTCACCGGCATCTCGGCATCGGGGTCGAATTCATCGGTGATCTCGCCGACGATCTCTTCGAGAATATCCTCGAGCGTGATCAGCCCGCGCAACGAGCCGTATTCGTCCACCACCAGCGCGAAATGGCTACGGATGCGCAAGAAGGCGCGCATCTGGTCGTCGAGCGTTGTGGTCTCGGGCACGAAATAGGGCGCGTTGGCGACCCGGGTGATGTCGAAATCCTTGAGCCGCGCGGTGTGACCCTCGCTGCCGCCAACCTGGGCATACATGGCGCGGAACAGGTCCTTGGCATGGACCACGCCGATGATGTTCTCGGGCTCGCCGCGATAGACGGGCAGGCGGGTATGGGGGCTTTGCAGGCAGTGTTCCAGAATGGTTTCTGGCTCGGCATCGGCGTCCAGCATCACGATATTCGAGCGATGCAGCATGATTTCCTCGACCGTGCGCTCGGCCAGGTCGAGCGCGCCCAGGATACGGTCGCGGTCCTCTTTCTCCACCACGCCCTCGGAATGGCCGAGATAGAGCGCGCCGGCGATTTCCTCGCGCACTGCCATGATGTGGCTGTCGGGGTCGATACGCACACCAAACAGCCGCAGAACCCCGCGCACCAAGAGCCGCACCATGGCCACCACCGGAGAAAACACCATCACCACCACGCCGATGATCGGCGCCACAGCCGCAGCGGCCTTTTCGGCATTGGTGATGGCATAGGTCTTGGGCAGCACCTCGGCAAAGATCAGCACCAGAAGTGTCATCACCAGCGTCGCCAGCGCCACGCCGCTTTCGCCAAACGCACGGGTGAACAGGGCGGTAGCCAGCGAGGCCGCAAGGATATTGACCAGGTTGTTGCCCAGCAGGACCGAACCGATCAGCCTCTCGTTGTCATCGGTGATCGCAAGCGCCTTTTCCGCGCCTTTCGATCCCTTGTCGGCCTGGGTGCGCAGCTTGCCGCGCGAGGCGGCGGTCAGCGCGGTTTCAGACCCCGAGAAGAAGCCGGAGAGAATGAGCAGGAACAGGATCGCGCCGGTCGTGATCCAGAAGGCGCTGTCGAGCGCGGGGGCTGAGGGGTCCATCGGTCCTGAAAACTTGTTTCACTGTCATCCGTTATGGGGTCGGCGGGGGGCGCGATCAAGGGCTCACTCGGTTTCGGGCTTGTCACCGCGGGCCAGCGGGTGGTGATCGAGCACCAGTTCGGCCAGCCGGGCGTCCAGAACATGGGTGTAAATCTCGGTGGTCGAGACATCGGCATGGCCCAGCAGGGTCTGGATGGTGCGCAGATCGGCGCCATTGGCCAACAGATGGGTGGCAAAGGCGTGTCGCAAGGTATGCGGGGTGACCGTGTCGGGCGAGACCCCGCCAGCAACCGCCAGTTCCTTGATCAGCAGATAGAACCGGTGACGGGTCAGATGGCCCGATTTCCCGCGTGAGGGGAACAGATGCGGCGAGCGGGCGCTGCCGCGCCGGGCACCGTCCTCTTCGGCGGCGTCGCGCACCGATAGCCAGGCCGCAAGCGCCGCGCGCGCGGGCGGGGACAATGGCACCAACCGCTCCTTGCCGCCCTTGCCGCGCACCAGCAGCATGCGCGGGTCACCGCGTGCCGCCGATGCCGGTAGCGAGACCAGCTCGCTGACCCGCATGCCGGTGGCATAGAGTAGCTCCATCAGGCAGGTATTGCGCAGCCGGTCGGCGCTGGTGCGGCCGGTCTGGCGGGCGGCCTCCAGCAGGCGGTCGACATCGACCACTTCCAGCGTCTTGGGTAGCGATTTCAACCGCCCGGGTCCTTTGATCTGAATGGCGGGATTATCGGCACGCCAGCCCTCGTCAAAGGCAAAGCGATAGAGCTGCTTGATCGCCGAGAGGCGTCGCGCCCGGGTCGCTCGCGCCAGTCCTTGTGCGTCGCAATCGACCAGATAGGCCTCGACCGTATCGCGGTCGGCGCCGCTCAGCGTGACGCCGCGCCGCTCAAGCCATTCGATGAAATCCTTCAGATCGCGGCCATAGGCCAGCAGCGTGTTGTTTGCTGCCCCCAGTTCGGCGGCCTGCGCGTCGAGAAAGGTCGAGATCCATTGATGCGGATGGGCAGGGGCAGCGGGCATCGGTCAACTCCGCGTCAGCAGCATCAATTGCAGCGCCGCGCGCCGCGCGGTGTCCTCCAGCCCGACCCGGCGGAACAGGGCCAGCGCGACGCCCAGATCGTCGTGATTGCCGGTGGCGCCGCTGCCGAACCGGTCCATCGCTTCGAGAATCGCTTCGCCCAGATGACCGTCACTCAACATCACCTCCATTTCGGGGGGCAGGGCGGTGGCACTGTCGAACCCGTCCGCGATGGCCCCGGCCTGGGGCGAGGGCGGGGCGACCGAACCGGGAACGCCACGGGCCAGCGCGGCAAGAAAGGCGCGGTCGCCACTGGTATCCGCGGGGTCATGCGCTGCCGTTTCATAACCCGGAGACAACAGCCGGATGCGCCAGGCGAGTGCGGCGGCCTCGGGCGCGTCCAGCGGGGGCAGCGCCTCGGCAAAGAGTTGGGCAAAAGGCACTTCGAGCCGTGCCTGCCGCATCGCTGCCCAGGCGATGGGCAGGGTCTTGGCCACCGCTTCGGCGCTGCCGCTTTGCAAGGCTGTTTCGAATTGCTGCACTGCCTCGACCCGGTCCCAGATGCCGCCCGAAGCGGCCGGGCTGCGCTGGGTATAGAGGCCCAGCAGCTGGTTGGGCGTCAGCGCGCCGATCCGGGTCAGCCGCTCGGCCGCCTCCAGCTGTGCCTTCCAGCCGGCAAGATCGCGCAGGTCGGCATTGGCAAAAGCGCGCGGCAGGCCGGACGTGTTCAGCGGTTCGCCGATCGCCTCGAACAGGCGAAAGGTCAGCGGATCGGGGCGCTCGGGGGCAGGGGGTGGCGGCAGGTCCTCGAATATCTCCGGGCTGAGGAACCGGTCGAGCAGCGCCAACGTCTCCTGGGGCAGCAGCTCCAGCGCATGGGCTGTCTCAAGCGTCAACGCCGCCGATGTCCAGTCGCCCCGACGCGCGGTGCAAAAGATCAGCGCCGCATAATCGGTCGCCAGATGCGGGCTGGCGGCCAGCGCGGCGCAACTGCTGTCCTCGTCCCCGGTCAGCAGGGTCGCGTCGAACCAGCGCCGAAACCGCTCTTGCGAGGCGGTGGGGCCGGCCAGTTGGATCAGCGCCTGCGCCGGGTCCACCGCGCCCAGCTGCATCAAACGGTCCACCCGCGCCAGCAGCATCGTTTCCGCGGCCTGCGGGCTGGCATAGGGGGGGCGGGTTTCCGACAAGAGAAGCGTATAGAGCAGGGTCTGCATCGCCGGGTTGTCGCGTACCGGCACCCGCATCAGTCGCTCGGCCAGCAACACCGGGTCGCTGCCCTGCCACAGGTCCAGCGGCAGGCCAGTCAGCTTGGTCGAGACCAGTCCCAGCGGCATTGGCAGCGCCTCGAGCGGGGTAACCTCGATCTGCGGCAGCAACCCGCTCTGTGTAACCGGTGGTTCCAGCAGCACGGTGCCCGGCAGGGTCTGGGGGGCGGGGTTGGCCAGCCAGTCGATTGCCGACAAGGGCGCCTGCTGGGTCAAACCCGAGACAGGCAGGCAAAACAGAAGCACGGCCATCCCGACAGGTCCAAGGATCGCCTTGTTCCTAGTCGGCATCCAACACCACCGGCAGGCGCTGTTCGGTCTGCGGAGCCGAGAAATCGACCCCGAAGAACGGACCCAGATAGGCATATCCGATCAGTCCGATTGCACAGAGACACACAATGTAGACCAGGAATTTGATCAGACGACCCATGATTTCACGCTGCCTCTTTCGTTCTTTTGCCCAAGTTATAACTGGCCTTTTTCACAAGATCACGTCATTCAGAGGACAATGAGCAAAATTGAGCATAACTCGGCCAAAACAATAGATGGTGGCGCCGCCGCGCTGCACAAGACCGTCGTCATGGTGGGCATGATGGGGGCGGGTAAAACCGCTGTGGGCCGTGCCCTGGCGCAGCGTCTGGGTGTGCCCTTTCTGGACAGCGACGCCGAGATCGAAAACGCGGCAAACATGTCGATCCCCGAGATTTTCGAGCGTGACGGCGAGGCGTTCTTTCGCGATCGCGAAAGCCAGGTCATCGGGCGGCTGCTGAAGGGGGCGCCCTGCGTGCTGTCCACCGGTGGCGGCGCCTTTCTGGCCGAGGCGAATCGCCGGATGATCTCCGAGCGTGGCGTGTCGGTCTGGCTCAAGGCCGATCTTTCGGTGCTCTGGAACCGGGTCCGGCACAAGGACACCCGCCCGCTGCTGCGCACTGCCGATCCGCGTGCGACCTTGCGCGCGCTTTATGAGGCGCGGGTGCCGCTTTACTCCGAGGCCGATCTCTGTGTGATTTCGGATGGTGAAACCTCGATCGAGCAGATGGTCGACCGGGTGATCGCGGCGCTGGCAACGCGCAAGGATGTATTGGAACTGAGCTGACATGATGAACACGGTGCATGTCGCGCTGGGGGCGCGCAGCTATGATGTGGAAATCGGGCCGGGGCTGCTGGCCGAGGCGGGCGCGCGCATTGCGCCCCTGCTGAAACGGCGCCGGGTCTGCGTGCTGACCGACGAGACGGTGGCAAGCCTGCATCTGGAGGCGCTGCGTGAAGGTCTGGCTGCCGCCGGGATCACGATGCAGGCGCTGGCGCTGCCGCCGGGCGAGGCCACCAAAAGCTGGCCGCATCTGGAACGCGCGGTCGATTGGCTGCTGTCCGAGAAGGTCGAGCGCAACGATATCGTTGTGGCCTTTGGCGGTGGCGTGATCGGCGATCTGGCGGGTTTTGCTGCCGCGATTCTGCGCCGGGGCGTGCGGTTTGTGCAGATCCCGACCTCGCTGTTGGCGCAGGTGGACAGTTCGGTTGGCGGCAAGACCGGTATCAACGCCACCCACGGCAAGAACCTGATCGGCGCCTTTCACCAGCCCTCGCTGGTGCTGGCCGATACTTCGGTGCTGGGCACGCTGACGGCGCGCGATTTTCTGGCCGGCTATGGCGAGGTGGTGAAATACGGGCTGCTGGGCGATGCCGCGTTCTTTGACTGGCTCGAAGGGCAGGGCCGGGCGCTGGCCGCGGGCGACATGGCCGCGCGGGTCGAGGCGGTGACCCGCTCGGTGCACATGAAGGCCGATATCGTCGCCCGCGACGAGACCGAACAGGGTGACCGGGCGCTTTTGAATCTGGGCCATACCTTCTGCCACGCGCTCGAGGCAGCGACCGGTTATTCCGACCGGTTGTTGCATGGCGAAGGGGTGGCGATCGGCTGTGCGCTGGCGTTCGAACTGTCGGCGCGGTTGGGGCTTTGCTCGCAAGAGGACCCAAGCCGGGTGCGCGCGCATCTCAAGGCAATGGGGATGAAGACCGATCTTGCCGATATCCCCGGCGATCTGCCGGGTGCAGCGGCGTTGGTCGACCTGATGGCACAGGACAAGAAGGTGGTGGATGGCCAGTTGCGCTTTATCCTGGCGCGCGGCATCGGACAGGCCTTCGTCACCTCGGACGTCCCGCGCTCGGCGGTGCTGTCCGTGCTTGAGGATGCTCTGGCAAGCTGCTGAAAAGGGGGCGATTATCGCCCCTGCATCACCATCAGCTCACCCACGTTCTCGCGCGTGACATAGCCCAGCATCCGCCCATCAGTTGTGGTGATGGCGACCGCGGGCGCCCCCTGATAGAGGGCATCCAGCACCGTCTCCAACCCGCTGGAAAGCGTAACCTGCGGGATGTCACGCTCCATCACGGTTTCCGCCGAGTCCGAGCGTGGATGATCCGAGGCAAGCGCCGCAAACAGCCGCGCCCGTGTCACAAATCCCAAGAGTTTCCCATCGCCATCCAGCACCGGAAACTCATGCTGAGTGGTGTGCAGCACCGCCTGCGCGGCGGTGGCCAGCGTGTCGGTGGGACCCAGCACCTCGAAGCGGGTGATCATCGCGTCGCGTGCCAGCAGGCGGCGGGTCACGGCGCGCATGGCGACATCCTGCGCCTCGGCATTGGCAGCAATAAAGACGAAGACCGCGATCAGCACCAGTACCGGATTGCCGCCGCTGAGACCGGCAAAGCCGAAAAGCAGCGCTACCAGCTGCCCGGCAGCGGCGGCGATGCGGGTGGCGCGCACCCGGTCCATCGTCAGGCTGAGCGCGGCACGCAGGACGCGCCCGCCATCCATCGGAAAAGCGGGGATGAGGTTGAACACCGCCAGGAACAGGTTGAGCATCGCCAGCCGGCCCAGGAAATCGGGTTCGGCGCTGTCGATGGCGGTCAGCGTCTCGAACCTGGTATCGACACCAACAAGGGTGAGCGCCGCCCAGATCGCCACATTCACCGCTGGACCGGCCAGCGCCACCATGATCTCTTGCCCCGGCTTCTCGGGCATCTTGTCCAGCCGGGCCAGCCCGCCGATGGGCAGCAACGTGATATCGGGGGTGCGGATGCCATAGCGGCGCGCGGTCAGGGCATGGCCATATTCATGCGCCACCACACAGGCAAACAGAGCCAGTACAAAACCGGTATTTTCTAACGCGCTGGGCCAGCCGCCCATCTGATAGGCCGAAATGCCGATCCAGGCGATGAGCAGAAAGAAGGTGACATGGACCTTCAGTTCCGAGCCAAAGAGACGGCCGAGAGTGAAGGACCATGTCATGATATGCCTCCGGGTCTAGAACGGGATCTCGTCGTCGTCGATGCCGCCCGATGCCGGGCCACGCCCGCCGCCCTGGTTGCCGCCGCCCGAGGGCGCGCCATAGGGATCGCCCGCCGGGCCACTGTCATAACCGCCGCCGTAACCGCCGCCCTGACCACCGCCATAGCCGCCGCCACTACCGCCTTCGCTGCGCCCGTCGAGCATCACCAGCGTCGAGCCGAAGCCCTGCAACACCACCTCGGTGGAATAGCGGTCCTGGCCGGACTGATCCTGCCATTTGCGCGTCTGCAACTGGCCCTCCAGATATACCTTGGACCCTTTGCGCAGATATTGTTCGGCAACGCGGACCAGACCTTCGTTGAAGATGGCGACCGAATGCCATTCGGTCCGTTCGCGCCGCTCGCCCGTATTGCGATCCTTCCAGGTTTCAGAAGTGGCGATGCGCAGGTTGCACACCTTGCCCCCGTTCTGAAATGTCCGCACCTCGGGGTCGCGGCCCAGATTTCCCACCAGAATGACTTTGTTGACCGAGCCAGCCATGGGTTCCCCGTCTCCTGTTCTTGTTACATCTTGTGTTGTGATCGGCCCGAATCTTGCCGACCCGTCCCGACAGACCCTACACGCGCGCGTGGGCAGAGGGAAACCGGTAGCTCGATTCGCCTGATCTGCGCCAGCGTGCAGGCAGGGTTTTCTTCACCGCCAAACCAGCTATAGTTGCCGGCAAGGGGTTACGGACAGGTTATTTCCAATGCGCAGACTCTTTTCCGGTTTCATGGTGGCCGCGGTTGCCCTGTCGGGCCTGCCTGCGAGTGCCGATATGTTTTCGACCAAGAACCGGCGCGACCTGTTCCAGAAACAGGCGCGACTACTGGATACCAGGGCTGCGAGCCAATACGAAAGCTCCTCGCGCCTGCAACCGCCGAGCGCCGAGCGCACTTCAACACGCAGGTACGCTGGCAAGTACAAGGGCGAATATCTGCAAATGGCCCGCGACGCGGCCCGGCGCCACAATATCCCCGAGGATCTGTTCCTGCGGCTGGTGCAGCAGGAAAGCGGCTGGAACCCGCATGCCAAATCGCACAAGGGCGCGCTGGGGCTGGCTCAGCTGATGCCGGGCACCGCGCGGGCACTGGGGGTCGATCCGGGCGATCCGTATGAGAACCTCGACGGTGGCGCCCGCTATCTGTCGCGGCAATACCGCAAGTTCAAATCCTGGCGCCTGGCGCTGGCGGCCTATAACGCCGGTCCCGAAGCGGTCGAGAAATACGGAGACGTACCGCCCTATGAAGAGACCAAGAACTACGTCAAGGTGATCTGGGGCAGCTGACCCCGCCCACTCGCAAAGGGCGCCGTCACAGCCCCGTTCTTTCAGAAAACCCGCAGTCCGAAGGCTGCGGGTTTCGTGTTTCTGCCTATTCTGCCGCGATCTTGATGACGGGGCCCATTCTGGCCAGCACCTCGTCGCTAAGGTGGCATTTCACCTGATGGCCGCCGCCCAGCTGGCGCACCGGTGGCACGTCCTTTTCGCACAGACCGCCTGGCACCTCGGATTTCCAGCGGCAGCGGGTTTGGAAAGGGCAGCCCGGCGGCGGGTTCATCGCGGACGGAATGTCGCCTTCGAGCACGATATGCTCCTTGACCACAGAGGTATCGGCGATCGGCACCGCGCTCAGCAGTGCCTCGGTATAGGGGTGATAGGGCGGGCTGAACACCTGGTCGGTGGTGCCCAATTCCACCACATGGCCCAGATACATCACCATCACCCGGTCGCTGAGATAGCGCACGATCGACAGGTCGTGACTGATGAACAGCAGCGTCGTCTTCTGCTCTCGCTGGATCTCCATCAGCAGATCGGTAACCGCCGCCTGCACCGACACGTCCAGCGCCGAGACCGGCTCGTCCGCCACAACGATGCGGGCGCCGCCGGCAAAGGCGCGGGCAATGCCGACGCGCTGTTTCTGGCCACCGGACAGTTGTCGCGGCATCCGCTCGGCAAAGGCGCGCGGCAGTTTCACCAGATCGAGCAGTTCCAGCATCCGCTGCTGGCGCTCGCCATCATTCTTGCCGATGCCGAAGATCTCGAGCGCGCGGATGATCTGCCGGCCAACGGTCATCGAGGGGTTGAGCGTGTCGAACGGGTTCTGGAACACCATCTGCACGTCCGAGACGGTCTTGGTATCGCGTGCCTCGATCGGGATATGCTCGATGTTGCGGTTGTCGAGCAGGATTTGCCCGTCGGTGGCGGTTTCCAGCCCCATCAGCACCTTGGCGAATGTGGACTTGCCGCAGCCCGACTCGCCGACGATCGCCAGCGTTTCGGATTCGCGCGCCTCGAAGGACAGGGTTTCGTTGGCCTTGACCACCTTCTTCTCGCCGCCGCCGAACAGGGCGTTTGCCGAGACCTCGTAATATTTCTTGAGGTTGTCCATCTTCAGGACCACCTCGCCGATCTCGCCCTTTTCCTTTTGTGCCGCGAGCGTGATCGGCGCGTTCCAGTCGATCTCGCGGAACTTCATGCAGCGGGTGTGGTGGCGGTCATTGCCCGGGACCGCCTCCATCAGAATATCCTGCGCGTCACAGCGCCCGGCTTCGAAATAGTCGCAGCGCGGCCCGAAGTTGCAGCCGGGCGGGCGCTCGTGGGGCAAGGGGAAGTTGCCGGGGATCGCCACCAGCGGGCGGCTGTTCTTGTCGGCACCCGGCAGCGGGATCGAGCGGAACAGCGCCTGGGTATAGGGGTGCTGCATCTCGTCGAACACGTCTTTGATCGAGCCGCGTTCGACAGCCTCTCCGGAATACATCACACACAGTCGGTCACAGGTCTCGAGCACCAGGCCCAGGTTGTGGCTGATGAACAGCATCGAGGTGCCGTATTTCTTGCCAAGGTCCTTGACCAGCTCGACCACGGCCGCCTCGACCGTCACATCAAGCGCTGTGGTGGGCTCGTCCAGGATCAGCAGTGCCGGTTTCGACATCAGCGCCATGGCGATGACGATGCGCTGCTGCTGGCCGCCCGACAGCTGGTGCGGGTAGCTGTTCAGCATCCGTTCGGGGTCGGGCAGGCGCACATCGGTCACAACTTCCAATGCGCGTTTGCGCGCCTCTTCGGCGGACACGCCTTCGTGGATCATCGGCACTTCCATCAGCTGCCTGCCGATCTTCATTGCCGGGTTGAGGCTGGCCATCGGTTCCTGATAGATCATCGCGATCTCGTTGCCGCGAATGTTGCGCAGCTCGTCGGCGCTCATCTGCGCCAGATCGCGGCCCTTGAACTTGATAGTGCCGCCGACGATGCGGCCGTTCTTGCCCAGGTCCTGCATCACCCCCAACGCCACGGTGGATTTGCCGCAGCCGGATTCTCCGACCAGTCCCACCGCCTCGCCGGGCTGCACGCTGACCGAGAAATCCATCACCGCAGGAATTTCCCGTAGCCGGGTGAAAAAGGAAATCGACAGCTTGTCGATCTCCAGGATCGGCCCTTCATATTCCGCCAGTTTCGACATTATGCATCTCCCTGTTGGAGCGTGGGCCGTCTCGACCCCTTGTTCTTCATTTCGCCCGAAATACTCCGGGGGGTCCGGGGGGCTGGCCCCCCCGGCCTTGATCACGTCAGTCCTTCAGACTTTCCTCGCGCAGCCCGTCCGCCAGCAGGTTCAGACCCAGAACCAGCGACAGCAGCGCCAGCGCGGGCGGCAGGGCCGGGTGCAGGTAGATCGACAACAGCTTGCGCCCTTCGTTGATCGTGCTGCCCCAGTCCGGGCTTTCCGGCGGCAGGCCCAGGCCAAAGAAGCCCAGGGTCCCCAGAAGGATGGTGGTGTACCCGATGCGCAGACAGAAATCGACGATCAGCGGCCCGCGCGCATTGGGCAGGATCTCCCACAGCATGATGTACCAGGGGCCTTCGCCGCGTGTCTGGGCGGCGGCGACATAGTCGCGTGTCTTGATGTCCATCGCCAGGCCCCGCACGATACGGAACACCGTGGGCGAGTTGACGAAGACCACCGAGACAAAGACCACCAGGATGCCGCCCGGAATGTCGAACGGGTCGAGCACCGAGGGCAGGCCCGGAATGCTGCGCACCAGATAGCCGTTCTCCGAAATCAGCGCCAGATAGAGCCACAGCGCAAAGCCCAGCACCCCGATCAGCAACGGTGTCCGGAACGCGGGCTGGGTACGATAGCGCGAGTTCAGCAGCACGCCCAGAAAGATGATCGGGAACATGAACAGCACGATGGCCATCATGGTGGGCAGGCCGGTTGCCACGATTTCGGGTGTGACCAGCAGGTAGAACAGCAGGATGACCGGAAAGGCCAGGATCAGGTTGGCGAGGAAGGACAGGAACGTGTCCAGCCGACCGCCGTAATACCCGGCAGGCAGGCCCAGGGTGATCCCGACCATGAAGGCGAACAGCGTGGCCAGCGGTGCGATCTGCACCACGATCCAGGCGCCCTTGACCACCCGGCTGAACACGTCGCGCGCCAGGTTGTCGCCGCCCAGCAGATACCAGGCGTATTCACCTTCCTCGGCGCCCGCCAGCGGCGTGCCGGGCACCTTGTTCTTCATGCCCGAGACCTGGCTCAGCGGGTCATGGGTGATGATCAGGTCCATGGCGCCAAAGATGCCGACAAAGACCCAGAACATCACCAGCCCAAAGCCGATCATGCCGATCGGACTGTCAAACAGCTTGCCATATAGACCCAGCCGCCGTTTGAAGGCGATCGAAAGGGCAAAGAGCAGCAGCAGCGCAATCCAGACCGAAGACAGCTGATAGAGCACGCGGATGATGATTTCGAATGTACCGAGAGGTTCCATGTCCCGTTCCTCCCTTACGAAATGCGGATGCGCGGGTTGAGGTAGACATAGCCGATATCCGAGATCAGCTGCGTGATCAGAACCACGAAGACCGAAACCACCGATACCGCCAGCAAAAGCTGGATGTCATTATTGCCCGCCGCTTCGACCAGAACCCAGCCGAAGCCCTTGTAGTTGAACAGGCTCTCGACGATGACCACACCGTTGAGAAGCCAGGGGAATTGCAGCATGATCACCGTGAACGGCGCGATCAGCGCGTTTCTCAGCGCGTGCTTGATCACGATGTTGGGGAAGGACACGCCCTTGAGCCGCGCGGTGCGGATGTATTGCGCCGTCATCACCTCGGTCATCGAGGCGCGGGTCATCCGCGCGATATAGCCCATGCCGTAAAGTGCGATGGTCAGCACCGGCAGGAAGAAGTTTTCAAAGGTCGGATTTTCCATCGCCTGGGTCGCCGTACCCTTGAACCATTTCAGCCCGACAGTCGACGAGGTGAAGACCGCGATGAAGATCACGCCCGAGACATATTCCGGCGTTGCCGTGCTGAGGATCGAGAAAGTCGATAGCGTCCGGTCGGTACGTGATCCTTCGCGCATGCCCGCCAGCACGCCCACCAGCAGAGCCGAGGGCACCATCAGGATCATCACCCACATCATCAGGTAGAGCGTGTTGCCCAGCCGTTTCCAGATGATCTCGTCCACATCGGCCTTGAACCGTGTCGAATACCCCCAGTCGCCCTGAACGATGCCGCAAAACCGCGGCGTCTCTTCCGGAGTCAGCCCGGGCCGCACGCAGGTTCCGACGAACTGGCCGTCATTCAGGGTCTTGGTAAAGCCCGGCATTACGCCCAGCCAGCGGCCGTATTTGGTCAGCAGCGGGTCGCTATAGCCACGGTTGTCGAGCCAGGATTGCACCTGCTCGTCGCTCATCCGCTGGTTGCCCTGGGTTTTCGCCAGTTTTTCGAGGTTCGGATAGAGGTTCGTGAGGAAGAAGACCACGAAGGTCAGGCACAATGCTGTCAGCAGCATCACCCCGAACCGACGGAGAATGAAAAGTCCCATGTTAGCCCCTGTTGGTCAGGCTGGTCCGCAGCGGTCGCGCCCTTGGTTTCGGCGTCTGGACCCCGGAAGAGGGCGGGGCGGTGCTGCGGCTGGAGGAGCGCGCCCAAAGGCGCGCTCCGGTCGATATCGGGTGGTGGTGGCCGATCAGGCCGCCCAGCCCCACTTGTAGTGGTGGTGTTCAAAGGCGATGTGCATGTCGGTGCCCACCAGACCCTCTTTCATGTGGCGGTAGAGCGCGCGCCAATAGGGCTGGATGGTCACGCCTTCCTCCTGGATCAGGGCCTCGCCCCGGGCGACAACTTCACGCCGCTTGTCGGCATCGGCCAGCGCCAGCGCCTCGGCCAGGATGGCGTCGAACTCGGGGTTGGCCCAGCCGAACTCGTTCCAGGCTTCGCCCGAACGATAGGCCAGCGCCCAGATCTGCACGCCAAGAGGACGGTGGTTCCAGTTGGTCGAGCTGAACGGATACTTGGTCCAGTCGTTCCAGAAGGTCGAGCCGGGCAGAACCGTCCGCTTCACCTTGAAGCCCGCGTCGCGCAGCTGTGCGGCCACGGCATCGGTGGTGTTGCGGCGCCAGTCGTCGTCGATGGAGACGATCTCGTGTTCGAAATCCATCATCCCGGCTTCTTCCATCAGGGCCTTGGCCGCGGCGGGATCGTGCTTGCGCGCGGGCAGGGCGGCATATTCCGGGTGGCTCGGGCCGACATGGTGGTTTTCAGCCGGCGCGCCGCGCCCGCCGTAGCCCAGTTCCAGACAGATGGCGTTGTCCACCGCCATCGAAATGGCCTGGCGCACGCGCTTGTCGGCATAGGGTTTCACGCCGTCGACCTCGGCCAGCTGGTTCGGACGCACCACCACGGTGCTCATGGTCACAACTTCGGACTTGGCATAGCCCAGGCCATCCATCACGTCGATGAATTCACCAACGGATTCGTGCAGCATATCGACTTCGTCGGATTCCAGAGCCGACAACCAGGCCGACGGGTCGGTGCCATAGTCGATGTACTCGATCCGGTCGAGCGCCGGGCGACCGAACACCGCCTCGCCCCACCAGGTGTGGTTCTCGTTACGCACCAGGGTGCATTTCACGCCCACTTCCAGCTCTTCGATCACATAGGGGCCGGTGCCCACATTGTTGGTCAGGTCGCTTTCGCTGAACGAGCTATGTACGATGGCTGCCGGATAGTCCGACATGCCCGCGATCAGCGAAATGTCCGAACTCGGCAGGTTCAGGCGCACGGTGTGGCTGTCGACCACTTCGATCGCCCCGTCGATCGCCTGGCCGCTGTCGGCGTCGATCAGGCTGGCGAAACGGCCCGCCATCGAGTTGGTTTCCGAGCTCTTGTCGCACCAGCGGGCGATGTTTCGCGCCACGTCATCGGCGGTGAAATCATCGCCATTGTTCCACTTGACGCCCTTGCGGACATTCAGGGTGTAGACGGTGGCGTCGTCGTTGATCTCCCAGCTTTCCAGCAGGATGCCGCGGAAGGTACCGTCCGAGTTGTACTCGACCAGATATTCCATGGTGCCGCGGGTTTCGTTGCCCAGTTCGGACCAGTCATAGGTGCGCGGATCCTTGAGTTCGCGCACGTTCATCTGAACGCGCAGGGTGCCGCCCTGCTTGGCTTCGGAGGCGACAGCAGGGGTCGGCGCGGTCAGACCGATCAGCCCATAGGCTGCGGCGGCGCTGACACCCAGGCCGGTGGCGCGGGTCAGGAATTCACGGCGGCTCAGTTTGCCGTCGCGGAACTCCTGCGCATGCATTTCGGCAGCCCAGTGTACCGGCTGCTGGCGGGTTTCGTGTGTGGTCATGAAAGTCTCCCTGTGACTTTTTCAGTTAGCGGTCGGTCTGCGGCCCGTGTGGCGCCGGCTGCGCTGCTGCGGGTCTGTTCCCGTCCGATGGAATTCTGGCGTCCCCATGCGCCTATTCCGCAATAGATTCCGGCCTGCGTCAATGATTGGTTTCGTCACAACTTGGTCAAAAAGCGACATTCGCGCGTCGAATTCCTTCATATGTTCAGCTAAAATAGACAGGAGTGTCTATTTCGTAGCAATCCTTCCGCGCAGCGCGCGGGGAGACAGGCCGGAACGGCGACTGACAAATCGGGAAAACACCGCGGCACTGGCGAATCCCAGATGCCGTGCAATGTCGCCGATGGCGGCGTTGCCGCCGCATAGGTGCCCGCGTGCGGCATGGTCCAGCCGCTGGTGCAGCACCTCGGCGGCCCCCATTCCGGTCGCGGTTTTGCACAGGCGGGTCAGGTGTTCGGGCGAGACTGACAGCGCGGCGGCGTGCTCGGCCACCGTGGCGCCGCTGTCAAAGGTTTCGGTCAGCCGGGCGCCATAGCGTCGGGTCAGGTCGCGGGCGCGGTCGCCGGGGTGGCGCAGCTCGTCTTGTCCGGCGTGACGGCGCAACCAGACCGCCGTCAGTTGCGCCCAGCTTTCGATCGCGGTGTCGCGCAGCGGGCGGGTGCCGGTCTGCTCCCGCGAAAGCGCGTCGAGCAGGCCGGTCAGTTCGGTCTGCTCCGCCGCTGCGCGGACGCGCAACAGCAGCGGTCGCGTGGGCAGGGAGATCGCGCTGGTCGCGGGGATCAGCAGCGCCTGCCCCAGACAGCCGCGGCCCGGATCGAGCGCCATCAGGTGCCGGGCCGGAACAAACAGCGCGTTATGGGCGCCGAACCCGATCCGTCCGCCGTCCAGCAGCCCGGTCCCCTGGCCCCGCGTCACCCACAGCAACAGATGGTGCCCCCGGTCATGCGCAAGCTCCAGCTGCCAGCGCCCCAGTGGCATCAGTTGCGCCAGCGTCGACAGGCGGATATCCGCGATCTCGGTAAGGTCATGGGCCATGATCTGCGATCCTGCATGCCTTGGTGGCCAATGCCAACCGCTTAGCCGCCGACAGATAGAGAATGCCAGTCGCCCATGCGGGCGCGGAACCAGCTGCGTTGCCGCTTGGCATATTGGCGCGTGGCGATGCTGGCACATTCGCGCGCCGCGTCCAGCGTGATCTCACCGCGCAGATGCGCCATCAGCTCGGGCACGCCAATCGCCTTGAAGGCGGGCAGCGCCGGGTCATACCGGTCGGCCATCGCGGCCACCTCTGCCAGCGCGCCCTCGTCCAGCATCTGGTCGAACCGGCGCGCGATCCGGTCCCACAGCCAGAGCTTGTCCACCTCAAGCACCAATGGCACCGTGCGCGCCAGCGGCAGCAGCGGCGGCGGCGTGTACGCTTGCCACAGATGCAGGGCCCGCCCGGTGGCGCGCTCGACCTCCCAGGCGCGCTGCACTCGGGCGCGGTTCATCCGGTCCAGCCCGGCTGCGGTGGCCAGGTCGATCCCTGCCAGCAACGTGTCGAGCGGCAGGGTGTCCGCCTCAGCCCGGATATCGGGCGGGGTGGCGGGGATATCGGCCATGCCCTCGGTCAGCGCGGTAAAGTAGAGCCCGGTGCCGCCCACGATGATCGGCCTGTGGGGGCCGTTCAACAGGGGTGTCACCTCGCGCAGCCAATGTCCGGCGGAATAGGGCGCATCATAGGGCAGATGCCCATAGAGGCGATGGGGTACGCGCGCTTCCTCGTCGGGCGAGGGCCGCGCGCTGATTGCGCGCCAGCAGTCATAGACCTGGCTGGCATCGGCATTGACGATGACGCCACCGAACCGCTCGGCAATCTCCAGCGCCAGCGCCGATTTGCCCGAGGCGGTCGGCCCCGCGATCAGCACCGGTGCACCCTCGGGGATCGGGGGCAGGGCGGGGCCTACAGCCATGACCGCGCGCCCCGGTTCATCTCATTTGCCCGACAGGGGCCATGCCGCATTGAACCCATCGGGGTTTTCCTCCATTTTGCGCCGGAAAATAGACCGGTGCCAAAGCGGAGCGCAACATGACCTCGTCCACATCCCCTGAAACCCCGTCCGATCCCTCGCAAACCAGGTATAAACGCGTGATGCTGAAGATCTCGGGCGAGGCGCTGATGGGGGATCAGGGATTCGGCCTGCACCCGCCCACCGTCAAGCGGATCGCCGAAGAGGTCAAAACCGTGCATGACATGGGGGTCGAGATCTGCATGGTGATCGGGGGCGGCAATATCTTTCGCGGTCTCAGCGGCGCCGCCCAGGGGATGGAGCGCACCACCGCCGACTATATGGGAATGCTCGCCACGGTGATGAACGCGCTGGGAATGCAGGCCGCGCTCGAAGGGCTGGGCGTGTTTACCCGGGTGATCTCGGCCATTCGGATGGATGAGGTGGCCGAACCCTATATCCGCCGCCGCGCCGTGCGCCACCTCGAGAAGAAGCGGGTCTGCATCTTTGCCGCCGGCACCGGCAATCCCTATTTCACCACCGACACCGCCGCCACCCTGCGCGCCAATGAAATGGCCTGTGAGGCGATCTTCATGGGCAAGAACGGCGTTGACGGCGTCTATGACAAGGACCCGGCGCTGCATGACGACGCGGTGCGCTATGACGAGATCAGCTATGATGAGGTGCTGGCCAAGCGGCTCAAGGTGATGGATGCCTCGGCCATCGCGCTGGCGCGCGACAACAACCTGCCGCTGATCGTCTTTTCACTGGACGAGCCGGGCGGTTTCCGCGGCATCCTGGCGGGCGAGGGCACCTATACCAAGGTACAGGGCTGACCACAGCGGTCGGGCGTCTGGCCACAGGAGGTGGGCCAAGATTGCTATACAACCCAATCTGGATGGCTTAAGACCCAAGAAACAGGACCTCAAGCAGAGGAGAGAGCAGCATGTCTGACGATTTCGAACTCGACACCGACGATCTCAAGCGCCGCATGGATGGCGCCATGGCCAACCTCAAGACCGAGTTCGCCTCGCTGCGCACCGGTCGCGCCTCGGGCTCGATGCTGGAGCCGATCCAGGTCGAGGCCTATGGACAGATGACCCCGATCAACCAGATCGGCACCGTCAACGTGCCCGAGCCGCGCATGGTCACCATCAATGTCTGGGACAAGTCGATGGTGGGCAAGGTCGAGAAGGCGATCCGCGAAAGCGGGCTGGGCATCAACCCGCAGCTCAACGGCACCATCATCATGTTGCCGATCCCCGAACTGAACGAGGAACGCCGCCGCGAGCTGACCAAGGTTGCCGGTCAATATGCCGAACACGCCCGCGTCGCCATCCGCAACGTGCGCCGCGACGGCATGGACCAGATCAAGAAGGCCAAGGCCGACGGCATGTCCGAGGACGATCAGAAGTTCTGGGAGGCCGAGGTGCAGGAACTGACCGACAAGATGATCAAGGCGGTCGACGGCGCGCTTGAGACCAAGCAAGCCGAAATCATGCAGGTCTGAGCCGCACCAGATGGCCCATGACCCCGCTCCCGCGCACGGCTCCGGCCCGCGTCACGTCGCCATCATCATGGATGGCAATGGTCGTTGGGCCCAGGCACGGGGCCGTCCGCGCCTGTTCGGCCACCATGCCGGTGCCCGCCGCGTGCGCGAGGTGGTCGAGGCCTGTCCCGAACTGGGCATCAAGTATCTGACGATATTCGCCTTTTCGACCGAGAACTGGAAACGGACCCAGGTCGAGGTGGCCGGGCTGATGAGCCTCTTTCGCCGCTATATCGCCAAGGAGACCCGGGCGCTGCATGCGCGCGGGGTCCGCGTGCGCTTTATCGGCGACCGGGTGCGGCTGGATGCCAAGCTGATCGCGCTGATGGACACGCTCGAAGAGCAGACCCGCGAGAATGACAGCGTGCATCTGACCATCGCGCTCAACTATGGCGGCCGCGACGAGGTGGCCCGTGCCACCCGCCGCCTGGCCCGCGACGTTGCCGAAGGCCGGCTGAAACCAGAGGACGTAGACGAGGAGACGCTGCCGCGCTACCTTGACACACGCGTGCTGCCCGATCCCGACCTGGTGATCCGCACCAGCGGCGAGGCTCGGATCTCGAACTTCCTTCTCTGGCAGTCGGCCTATTCCGAATACGAATTCATCGACACGCTCTGGCCCGATTTCACCGCCGAGGAGCTGGCCCGGCTGTGCCAAAGCTATGGGAGCCGCGACCGCAGGTTCGGCGCGGTCAGGGCATGAGCGAGAGTCGTTGGTCCGACTTGGCCGCTCGGCTGGGTTCGGCCGTGGTGCTGGCCGCCGTAGCCGGGGTCGAGCTGTGGCTGGGCGGTCTGTGGTTTGAAAGCTTCATCGCTATCGTGACCGGTCTGATGGTCTGGGAACTGATGCGGATGATCGCGCCCGAGCGGGCCGGGGCGGCTGTGCAGATGGCGCTGCTGACCGGATTTGCGGTGCTGCTGGCCTATCACCTTCCGCCGCTTTACCGGCTGCCGGTTCTGGTGGCGCCGGCGCTGGTGGGCGCCGGGCAGGTGGCGCGATACAAGGGGCTTTACGCGGTTTTCGCGCTCTGGATCGCCTTTGCCGGGCTTGGCTTCATCTGGATCCGCGAGGTCATGGGCCTCGACTGGATGCTGTGGCTGGTGCTGGTGGTGGTCGCCACCGACGTGGCGGGGTACTTCGTGGGCAAGATGATCGGCGGGCCCAAGTTCTGGCCGCGCGTCAGCCCGAAAAAGACCTGGTCGGGGACGGCGGGCGGCTGGGCCGCTGCCGCGCTGATTGGCGGTGGCTTCGCGATATATGCAGGGTTGGGCGTCGGTCTGCTGGTGCTGTCGGTGCTGGCCTCGATGGCCAGCCAGGCGGGGGATATCGCTGAAAGTGCGCTGAAGCGAAAGATGGGGGTCAAGGACAGTTCCAACCTGATCCCCGGCCATGGCGGCTTTCTCGACCGGTTTGACGGGATGATGGGGGCGGCGGTTTTTGTACTGCTGGCCGGGCTGCTGCGTACGCTTGGGGGGCTGTGATGCAAGCGGGGTCTGCGCGCAGGGTCTCGATCTTCGGGGCCACCGGTTCCATCGGGCAAAACACCATCGACCTGATCGCCCGCGATCCCGACGCTTACGATGTGGTGGCGCTGAGCGGTGGCGCCAATATCGCGCGACTGGCTGCGGACGCGCGGCGGCTGCGTGCTGATGTGGCCGTGACCGCCTTTCCCGAGCGCCTGCACGACTTGCGCGCAGCGCTCGCCGGCAGCGGGGTCGAGGCGGCGGCGGGACCGGCGGCGCTGATCGAGGCGGCCGCGCGCCCGGCGGATTGGGTGATGTCGGCCATTGTCGGCGCGGCGGGGCTGGCGCCTGGGCTGGCGGCGCTGGAACAGGGCGCCACTCTGGCGCTGGCCAACAAGGAAACGCTCGTTTGTGCCGGGTCTCTGGTGCTGGAAACTGCGCGCAGCCATGGCGCCCGGCTGCTGCCGGTGGACAGCGAGCATTCGGCGGTGTTTCAGGCGCTGGTGGGCGAGGACATGGACGCGGTCGAACGGATCGTGATCACCGCCTCGGGCGGGGCGTTCCGAGATTGGCCGCTGGAACGGCTGGCCGGGGCAACCGCTGAGCAGGCCGCCCAGCACCCCAACTGGGACATGGGCCAGCGCATCACCATCGACAGTGCGTCCATGTTCAACAAGGCGCTGGAGGTTATTGAAACTCGGGAGTTTTTTGGAATTGATCCGGAGCGCATCGAGGTCATCGTACATCCTGAATCCATGGTGCATGCGCTGGTGGGGTTCCGCGACGGTGCACTGATGGCCCATCTGGGCGCGCCTGACATGCGGCATGCCATCGGCTATGCGCTGCACTGGCCCGAAAGGCGCGATCTGCCTGTGGCGCGGCTTGATCTCGCCGCTTTGGGGCAGCTCAATTTCCGTGCCCCGGACGATGCCCGCTATCCCGCCTTGCGGCTGGCGCGGCGGGTGATGGCGCGGGGCGGGCTGTCGGGCGCGGTGTTCAACGCCGCCAAGGAACGCGCGCTCGATCATTTCATAGCCGGGCGTATCGGCTTTCTCGACATGGCGCATCTGGTCGAGGTCGTTCTGGACCGGTTTGAGTCCGATCCCGGCCTCATTGATGCCCCAATGACCCTTGATACTGTGACCCAAACAGACCATCTGGCGCGTCAAAGGGTCGACGCCGCATTGGCAAAACGAGCAGGGTAAGATTTTGGACGTTATTGGACTGATCCCGCAATTCGGCAGCCTTCTCTATACTATTGCGGCCTTTGTGGTGGCCTTGTCGGTCATCGTCGCGGTGCATGAATATGGCCATTACATCGTCGGGCGCTGGTCCGGCATCCATGCCGAGGTGTTCTCGATCGGGTTCGGACCGGTGTTGTGGAGCCGCGTGGACCGGCGCGGCACCCGCTGGCAAATTGCGCTGCTGCCTTTCGGCGGATACGTCAAGTTTCTGGGCGATGCCAATGCCGCATCGGGCAAGGATGGCGAGAGCATGGCGGAGATCTATCGCCGAAATCCCGGTGACCTGCGTCGCACCATGCATGGCGCGCCGCTTTGGGCGCGGGCGGCGACCGTGGCGGCGGGACCGTTGTTCAATTTCGTGATGTCGATCCTGGTATTCGCGGTCATTTTCATGACCCGCGGCGCGCCGGTCGAACCGTTGACAGTGGCCGAGATCCGCGATCTGCCCGGTGTCGAGACCAGCCTGCGCCCCGGCGATACCATCCTGTCGGTGGGCGGCGTGCCGCTGCCGGGGCCGGATTTCGCCAGCGATGCCGAGGAAGGCGCCGCCTGGCGCGATTTCGAAGGCGCGCTGCCGCTGGCGGCGCAGCTTGAATACTCCGTGATGCGCGACGGGGCAGAGGTTACGGCGACCGGTCCGCAGTTCTTCCCGGCGCTGGTCGGCTCTGTGGTGCCGCGCAGCGCCGCGCAGGATGCCGGGCTGCGCTCGGGCGACGTGATCCGCGCCATCGACGGCGAAGCGATCGTGGCCTTCCGTCAACTCAAGGACATCGTCGAGGGGTCGGACGGCAAGCCGCTGCTGCTGGATGTCTGGCGCGAGGGCGAGATGCTCCAACTGCTGCTGGTGCCACGCCGCACCGACAGCCCCAAGCCCGAAGGCGGGTACGAGACCAACTGGCGGATCGGTGTGGCCAGCGGTCAGGCCTTTGATCCGGCGACCGAAACGCCCGGCCCGCTGGCGGCGCTGGCCACCGGGGTCAGCCGCACCGGCGATATCGTCTACTCCTCGCTCTCTGGGCTCTGGCACATGATCGCGGGGCAGATTTCCACCTGCAACATCTCGGGTCCGGTGGGCATCGCCCAGGCCTCGGGCGCGGTGGCCAGCCAGGGCGCGCAAAGCTTCATCGCTTTCATCGCGGTACTGTCGACGGCGGTGGGGTTGCTCAACCTGTTCCCGATCCCGGCGCTGGATGGTGGCCATCTGGTGTTCTATGCCTACGAGGCAGTGGCCGGCAAACCGCCCAGCGACAATGTGCTGCGGGTGTTGATGGCGCTGGGGATCACCCTCATCCTGTCGCTGATGCTGTTCTCGCTCAGTAACGATCTGTTCTGCTGACGAGACGTCAATTCTCAACAAAGCGTGAATGCGCCCAAGTCTCGCCACATTCAGGGGCTAACCTGAGCAGAACTTGGGAAACTAGCAGGAGCGTGAAAGATGCATGTCTTGCAACAATCGTATCGTGGTCTTGGCTTGGTGATGCAGCTCAACTGGGATCGTATCCTGTTTGTGGGCGCAATCGCGGCAGCGCTGTTTCTGGGGGCCTATCTGGGCAGTCTTTGACCCGCTCTCTCGCTCTCATGTACAAGACGCGGTCCTCGAGGCCGCGTCTTTCGTTTTGGGCTTTTGACAACCCCGGCCAATCCCGGTACTGACAGATGAAAGACTGCTGCAAACTGGGTTGAAAAAAGATGCATAACGGGAGAGGCGCAGGTACATACTGCGGTACGGGCATTTCCAGCCGCCATATGTTGTTGAATTCCGTCTCCGCAATTTTTCTTGTCACAGCAATGACCTTTACTGCCCTGCCGCAGGACGCGCAGGCGCAGGATTACCGGTTCAATACGGTTCAGGTCGACGGAAACCAGCGTATCGAGACCTCGACCATCGTCGCCCGGATGGGAATCGAACGGGGCAAGACGGTCTCGGCCGGGGCGCTCAACGATGCCTATCAGCGTTTGCTTGACAGTGGCGTTTTCGAAACAGTCGAGCTGATTCCGCAAGGCAACACTCTGGTGGTGAAGGTGGTCGAGCATCCGACCATCAACCGGATCAATTTCGAGGGCAACCGTCGGGTCAAGGATGAGACGCTCGAAGGCGCCATCGGTTCGCAGTCGCGCCGCGTCTTTACCCCCGAACAGGCCGAGCGCGACGCCGCCACCATCGCAGAGATCTATTCGACCCAGGGCCGCGTCGCCGCCACCGTGGTGCCGCGCATCATCCGCCGCAGCGACAACCGCGTCGATCTGGTGTTTGAGATCTCCGAAGGCGACACGATCGAGATCGAGCGCGTCAGCTTTGTCGGCAACCGCGCCTTTTCCGATCGCCGTCTGCGCCGGATTCTCGAGACCAAGCAGGCCGGATTGCTGCGCACCTTTATCCGTTCGGACACCTTCATCGCCGACCGGATCGAATTCGACAAACAGGTGCTGCGCGATTTCTACCTGTCGCGCGGCTATGTCGATTTCCGCGTCAACAGCGCCAACGTGGAATTCACCCGCGAACGCGACGCCTTCTTCCTGATCATGGATGTGACCGAGGGGCAGCAGTTCTCGTTTGGCAATATCACCACCGTCAGCGAGATCCCCGGTGTCGAGGCACCGGCCTATCAGGACGTGCTCAAGATCAAGCCGGGCGTGGTCTATTCGCCTAGCCTTGTCG
>NZ_JBXWRD010000050.1:0-28547 GCF_059612725.1 Ruegeria sp. YKSF070
GTTGCGGCGGAACATTTCCCAGGCCTCGGTAAAGGGATGGCGGGCCTGTTCCGGCGCTTCTTCGGGCAGGGTCACGGGTTCGCTCATCTCTTGCCCCCCACGCGCGGATCGACCAAACGCAAGGCCAGATCGGTCAGCAGGTTACCCACGATCACCACCAGCGCCGAAAAGAACAGGATGCCCAGGATCAGTGGGGTGTCGCGGGCCAGGATCGACTGAAAGGCCAGCGTGCCCAGACCCGGCCAGGAAAACACGGTCTCCACCAGCACCGCCCCCGACACCACGGCCGAAAGTTGTAGCCCCGCCAGCGTGATCACCGGCGACAGCGCGTTCTTCAGCGCGTGTTTATAGACCACCTGCCGCGGGCTCAGCCCCTTGGCCTTGGCGGTGCGCACATAGTCCGAGCCCAATACCTCCATCATCGCGGCACGTGACAGGCGCGAATAGAGTGCCAGAAAGATCGAGGCCAATGTCAGCATCGGCAAGACCAGGTGATGGGCGATATCCAGCGCCTGAACGAAGAAACCGCCCTCCACAGTGACATCGCGCATGCCCGCCACCGGGAACAGCGGCACCATCAGCGAGAACATCACCAACATCAGCAACCCGGTCCAGAACACCGGCGCCGAATAGCCAAACAGCGCCAGAAAGGTGACAAAATGGCTGAGAATGCCGTTTGGCTTGCGGGCCGAGAACACGCCCAGCACCACCCCCACCACAAGCGCCAGCAGCTGTGCCGAGATCACCAGAAGCAGCGTCGCCGGCAGGCGGCTGAGGATCAGGTTGGTGACCTTGTCGCTGTAGAAATAGGAATAGCCCAGATCGAATTGCAGCACATTGCCGATATAGCGGCCAAGCTGCACCAGGAACGGCTGATCCAGCCCGTATTCGCGCCGGATCTGCTCCAGCGCCTCGGCGTCGATGCCCCCGGCCGCCTGGGCAATGGTATCGGCCACGTCCCCTGGCGCCGCATGCATCAGCGAGAAGTTCAGCACCAGAACCGCAACCAGCAGGAGCGCGGCATAAAGAATACGTATCAGGGTGACGCGCAGAAAGTTCACCAGAAGACCCCGCCGTTCGGAATTGCCCCGGCGGACCAGCGCCGCCGGGGTCGGTGTCGCGGTCGCGTTACTCTTTCAGCCAGACCTGATCGAGCGGCGACGAGGTGGACCAGATGCCGTTCACCGGCGCGTTCATCACCTTGTTAGAATAGACCGTGTGATAAGGCAGCGTCTGGATGAAGTAGATCGGCACCTCGTCATTCACGATGCTCTGGAACTCGGCATAAAGCGCCTTGCGCTTCTCGGGGTCGTTCTCTTTGCCGGCCATGTCCAGCAACTCGTCCACCCGGGCGTTGGAATAGCCTTGGGTGTTGGACCACACGCCCTTGGCGATGTTCGAGGTCAGATAGGTGCGGTGCACCCCGATCGACGGGTCACCCCAGTTGAACACGGCGTCCCAGCTGAGGTCGAAATCCATCGTGCCCATGCGCTTGGCCCAGGTCGGGAAATCGGCGCTGGCGCGGACCTCGACATTGATGCCCACTTTTTTCAGCGCGGCGCGCACATATTCCACATGCGGCTTGGCCGAGGGCCAGCCATAGTCGATGCTGACCGCGAACCGCTCGTCCCCCTTCATCGGGTAACCGGCCTCGTCCAGCAGGGCATTGGCCTTGTCCAGATCCAGCGCATAGGTGTTGACGTCGGCGTTGTAGAACGGGCTGTCGGGGTGGATGCCAGTATTGGAATCCTGCACCGTGCCCTGCATCAGCGCGTTCTGGATGAAGTTCTTGTCGATCGCATAAGCGATGGCCTGGCGCACCCGCTTGTCGGCCAGCGGCCCCTTGGTGGTGTTGATCGCCAGCCAGTCCAGCGCACCGATGGCACCATAGCCGGTGGGTGTGACGGTCAGGTGATCGACCTTCTTCAGCCGGTTGATGATCAGCGGCTCGCTTTCAAAGGCACCGAAATCCAGCTCGCCGTTCTCATAGGCGATGGCGCGGGCGGAACTGTCGGTGATGATCCGCATCACGATCTTGTCCAGATACGGGCGCCCCTCGATGAAAAAGTCGTCGAACCGCTCCAGGATCACATGTTCGCCGTTCTTGTATTCGGCCAGCTTGAAGGGGCCGGACCCGACCACGTCCTCGATGTTGCGGGGATGCGTCTTGAAGTCCTGACCGTCGCCATAGATGTGCTCGGGGATGATCGACATCAGCTGACCCGACATGGCCAGCATCAGGCCCGGATGCGGATGGGACAGGTTCAACACCGCCGTATGTTCGTCCGGCGTGTCGACCGAGGTGACCGGCGCGAACATGGATTTGAACGGATGTGCCTCCTGGATCACCTTGACCGAAAAGGCGATATCGGACGAGGTGATCGGGTGGCCATCGTGAAACACCGCGTTCTTGACCAGATTGAGCGTGACCTTGAGACCGTCGGCAGACACCTCCCAGCTTTCGGCCAGATAGGGCTGCGGCGTCCAGCTGTCGTCATAGCGCAGCGGCGAGGCAAAGAGCTGGGCGCCCGGGAAACCGGTGACGATCCCCGACTGCACCGCCGAATTGAGGGTGCGCAGGTTGTTGCCAAGCTGTGTCTTGAGCGTGCCGCCCCGGCGCGGCTCCTCGGCTGTTGCGGTGGTTCCGACCAGAACAGACGCGACGGCGGTCGCGGCAATCAGGCCCTTGAACAGATGCTTCACGGGGTAGTCCTCCTGGTTGGGTCTTTTGTTATGGAATCGAGCGTAGCCGACCGATTCAGACCAAAAAACAGGATTAATTATGCCTCATTCTCACATTTTTCCGGGGAATGGCGGGGATGGCTGGACTGGGCAGCGCACCACGAGATCCTCGAACACTCCGCGATCCCTCAACTCGGTACAGCTTTGCACGAAGGCGCGCACCATCCGGGTTTGCTGTGCACCGTCCATGGTCGCGATGCCAAAAATCGGACTGAGCGGTGCATCGCGGATCGGCACGATACGATAGCGCGACGCGCTTTCGCGATAGTCGACGGGACGGATGTTGAGCAGCGAGAACCCGAAGCCTCCCGCCACCAGCGCGCGCACGATTTCCGAGGAACGGGTGGAATGGGCGATGTTGGGCGTGAGACCCAGCGCCTCGAACATGCCGACGAAATAATCGCGCGTATGCGGCAGGTCGAGCATCACCATCGGCCGGGTCGCCAGTTCGGCAAAGGTCGTGCTGGACTGGCCCGCCAGCGGATCGTCAACCGAAACCATCGCATAGGGCGGCGCCTCGAACAGCGGCTCGAAACGGCAGCGGTCGCTCAGCACCTGGGAATAGGTAAAGGCGACATCGGCTTCGCCCTCGTCGAGGAATTCCATGATCCGGGCCATGTTCCCTTCGAGCAGCTGGATCGAGAGATCGGGAAACCCCTCGGTGATCGCGCGCAGGACAGGCGGCAGGAACGAGGGGGCGGCGGTGGCATAACAGGCGATGCGGACGGTGCCGCGCGTCAGCCCGCCCAGCGAGCTCAGTTCCTCTTCGAACTGGTGCGACTGGTGGATGAACCGGCGGATCAGGCCCAGCGCGTCGCGCCCCGACGCGGTGGCGCGGATGCCGCGCGCCGGGGTGCGCACGAACAGGTCGAAGCCCAGCCCACTTTCCAGCGCGTCGATGGCTGCGGTGATCGAACTTTGCGAGATGTTCAGCTCTTCAGCCGCCTTGGCAATCGACCCCGACCTGTCCGCCGCCTCGACATAGCGTAACTGTTTCAGGGTAAAGTTCAGCATGGGCTTCCCCTAAAAATCCGACCTTAGCCCCCAGTTAATTCCATTTTTTCAACGAAAGAAAGCGCCCTAAGCTCAGGCTGTCAGACAGGGAGAGCCTCATGGCCGAGACGATCATCTATGCTGCCCGCAAAATCATCACCATGGCGCCCTCTCGCCCCGAAGTGAGTCACGTGGCGGTCCGTGACGGGCGTATCCTGGGCATCGGAACGCTCGAGGAGCTGGCCAGTTGGGGCGACTACCGGCTTGACGACCGCTTTGCCGACAAGGTGTTGATGCCCGGCTTTGTCGAGGGGCATGCCCACACGATGGAGGGCACACTCTGGCGCAACGTCTATGTAGGGTGGTTCGACCGGATGGACCCCGAGGGCCGCGTCTGGCCCGGTCTGAAATCCATCGAAGCGGTGGTGGCGCGGCTGCGCGAGGCAGAGGCACAGATGAGCGGGCCCGAAACGCCGCTGGCGGCCTGGGCGCTTGACCCGATCTATATGGAGAACCGCCGGGTGACCCGGCTAGAGCTGGATCAGGTCTCGACCACCCGGCCGATCGGCATCCTGCATGCCTCGGGCCATATCATGAATGTCAACACCCGCGCGCTGGAACTGGCCGGGCTGATGAAACCCGGGGTGAACCATCCTGGCATTCCGCTGGGCGAGGACGGGCTGCCGCTTGGCCCGCTTTACGGCCCCGACGCGATGACACCGGTGGGGCCGCATGTGGGGTTCGACCGGGCGATGACCGATTGTGACGAGCGGGGCCTGCGCGACTATGGCAAGCTTTGCGTGCGGGCGGGGGTAACCACCTGCACAGATCTGGCCGCCCGCCTGACCGATGACAGCGTCGACATGATGCTGCGGGTCACCGCAGAGGACGACTATCCCGCCTGTATCGTGCCGCTGCGCGTGTTCTTTGGCATGAGCGCCGAAGAGATCGTCGACTATTGCGTTTCACTCAAGCCGCGCTCGACCGAGCGGTTGCGGCTGGGGCGGATCAAGGCGGTGGCCGATGGCTCGATCCAGGGGTTTTCCGCGCGGCTGCGCTGGCCCGGATATTACAATGGCGCGCCCAACGGACTGTGGTACACCGCACCCGAGCAGATGTCCGACCTCTATCACAGGGCACTGGCCGCTGGGCTTCAGGTGCATACCCACACCAATGGCGATCAGGCCACCCAGATGGCGCTGGACATGCTGGAACCCGCGCTCAAGGCGCATCCCAGCCCCGACCACCGCTTTACCCTGCAACATTGCCAGATGGCCGACGCGGCGCAGTTCCGCAAGATGCGCAGCCTGGGCATGAATGTGAACCTGTTCGCCAACCACCATTTCTATTGGGGGGACGAGCATTACCGGCTGACCGTGGGACCCGAACGCGCCTGCCGGATGAATGCCTGCCGCACCGCGCTGGATACCGGCGTGCCCATGGCCATTCACTCGGACGCGCCGGTCACTCCGCTGGGGCCGCTCTTTACCGCCTGGGCGGCGGTCAACCGGATCACCGCCTCGGGCCGGGTGCAGGGCGAAGAGGAGCGGATCAGCGTTTCCGAGGCGCTTTACGCGATCACCCTGGGCGCCGCCTATACCCTGCATATGGATGGCGAGGTCGGCTCGATCGAGGTGGGCAAGCGGGCCGATTTCGCGGTGCTCAACAGCGACCCGACCCAGGCCGACCCGATGGCGCTCAAGGATATCGGGGTCTGGGGCACGGTGCAGGGCGGGCGCATCTTTCCGGCATCGGCGCTTTGATGGCGCCGCTTCCGGTCACCGTCATCGGCGGCTATCTGGGTGCCGGCAAGACGACGCTGGTCAATCACCTGTTGCGCCATGCGGCGGGGCGGCGGCTGGCGGTACTGGTCAACGAATTCGGCGACCTGCCCATCGACGCCGACCTGATCGAGGCCGAAGAGGACGGCATGATCTCGATCGCGGGGGGCTGCATCTGCTGTTCCTTCGGCAGCGACCTGATCGGCGCGCTCAACGATCTGGCGGCGATGGAGCCGCGTCCCGAACATATCCTGGTGGAAAGCTCGGGCGTGGCGATCCCCGGTGCCATCGTGGCGACCATGCTGCTGGCCGAAGGTATCCGATCCGACGGGATCGTGGTGGTGGTTGACGGCGAGACCGTGCGCCAGCGCGCTCAGGACGATTATGTCGGCGACACCATCACCCGGCAGCTTTCGGATGCCGAGATCGTGGTGGTGAACAAGACAGACCTGATGGCGCCTGCGGCTCAAACCCAGTTGATGGAATGGCTGGCCGAGGCCGCCCCCGGCGCGATTGCCATCCCGGCCGAACGCGGTCGGGTGGCGCCCGGCGCGCTGCTGGGCGTGCTGCCCGCCCCCGGCGCGGGCCAGCCCGCTGACCATTCCGACCGCCTGTTCGAAAGTGTGGTATTGGCCCCGGAAGGAGGCCAGCCAGTCGAGGAGCTGGCCCGCGACCTGGCCACCGGACCCCACGGGGTGATCCGCGCCAAGGGCTATCTGCGCGACGTCGACGGGGCATTGTGGCTGATCCAGACCGTGGGCCGCCGGTGGGAGGTCACCGCCGCGCAAGGCCCGCATGAAACGGGCCTTGTCTGCATCGGCTTTCGCGACCGTCTGGACCGTGACGGCCTGGCCGAACTGGCCGGGGTCACGGCCTGAGACCCCTCACATCTCCTCGACGTCCACCACCCCGTCGAGCGACTTAATCGCGCCCTTGATCTGGTGGCAGAATGGAAACTCTTCTCGATAGCGTAACTGACTACATTCTGCCAAAAGAGGCGCCGCGATTTGGCGCGTATCGACGTGCCGGCGAAAATGCAGGCCACTGCGGGCCTCGCTTCGCATTGCCGACAGCCGTATATCCCAAGGAACTGCGTGGTCTCGGCTCGGAGGCAAGTCCATTGGCCGCCTCGCAGGATTCAAAATCCTTTCGGCGGGCGGGGCTTTTTCCAGTCTGTTGGCACAACAACAAGAAGCAGAGCAAGTGCTACAACCAACAGTTCGGGAAAACCACTAATGTCGACGGGCTCACCCAGCACGGCTTCCCATAGTACCGGAACCAAAGCGTGGATCGAGAGATAGAAAAGAAAAATGATGACCACACTACCCGTCCCCGGGACTCCTATGTCACGGAGACGTCTTGCGATTGTCGCCAACATCAATAGCGCCAATATGAACAAGACAAACAAGCCAAGAAAAAAATACGATAAAAAGGTCTCTTCACCGGCCAATGCTATAGCAAGCGCTAGCCGTACAACTTGAAAAGCGGTTGGGGCAGTAATCGCCACAAGGATCAGCATTGTGACAGCATATTGAGGCCGCGAAAGGCGACGGTTTCTCCATGCATGCAGGGTGCCTCGGAAAAAACCACTGATTTCTTTGTCGAAGGTCGGTTCGTCAGACATGAGGGCAAGCAGGTTATCATGAATTGTACCGCGTCTGGCATTGAAATCCCTAAGCAACGACAGATCAGGCTTTTATCGTGAGTTCATCACATGAGAATGGACGTCGTCGACTGGAGGTCGAAGACATTTCAGAGGTCAAGAACAGCGACTAGACCGGACCCGACTATATCTCCTCGACGTCCACCACCCCGTCGAGCGACTTGAGCGCGCCCTTAATCTGCGGGTTCAGGGGAAACTCCTGCCCCAGATCCATCTCGACCTCGCCCGGCAGGCCCGGATCCATCAGGCAGAGCTGCACCGGCCCCCGCGCCGCATTGCGGGCAGCCTGCGCCGCCTCGGCCAGGATATGGGCCACCGTCTCGACCGCGCCGGCGCTGTCCATGAACACCCGCAGGCCGGTGGCACCGGCCTCGGCCACCACCGCATCGGCAGGGCCGACCGAGCGGGCCAGCAACTTCAGCTGGTCGGCTTCCATCGTCGCCTCGGCGGTCAGCACCACATGGGAGCCGGTTTCGAGGAATTCGCGGCTTTTCTCCAGCACGTCCGAGAACAGCGTGACCTCGAAGGCGCCGGTCGGGTCGGACATCTGGGCAAAGGCAAAACGGTTGCCGCGCGCCGATTTGCGCTCTTGCCGCCCGGCGACGACACCCGCCATCTTGGCCAGCACCGGACCCGAGCGCGCCTGTTCGGTGACCTCGTCCAGCGTCAACACACCCTTGCGTTTCAGCGAGAGCATGTAGTCGTCGAGCGGGTGACCCGAGAGGTAGAAGCCGATGGCCTTGAACTCTTCCGACAGGCGCTCGGCGGGCAGCCAGTCGGGTGCCTGCGCCAGACGCGGTTCGGGCAGGTCGTCACCCGCCTCGCCAAAGAGCGAGACCTGGTTCGAGCTTTTCTGCTCGAAAATAGCGCCGGAATAGGCCATCAGCGCCTCGATACTGTCAAAGACGCGGCGGCGGTTGGGGTCGAGCTGGTCAAAGGCCCCGGCGCGCGCCATCATCTCTAGCGGGCGCTTGCCGACCCTTTTCAGGTCCACCCGGCGAGCGAAATCGAACAGATTGACAAAGGGACGCTCTCCGCGCCCCTCGACCACCAGGCGCATCGCCTCGACGCCCACGTTCTTGAGCGCGCCCAGCGCATAGACCAACTCTCCGTCTACCACGTCGAACGTGGCCTGGGACCGGTTCACGCAGGGCGGAACGTAAGGCAGGCCCAACCCCTTGCGGACCTCTTCGAAATAGACCGCCAGCTTGTCAGTCAGGTGGATATCACAGTTCATGACACCCGCCATGAACTCCACCGGATGGTTGGCCTTGAGCCAGGCGGTCTGATAGCTGACCACCGCATAGGCGGCGGCGTGCGATTTGTTGAAACCGTAGTTGGCGAATTTTTCGAGCAGGTCGAACACCTCGGAGGCCTTCTTGGCATCGACGCCGTTCTCTGCCGCGCCCTTTTCGAACTTGGGCCGCTCGGCGTCCATCGCCTCCTTGATCTTCTTGCCCATGGCCCGGCGCAGCAGGTCGGCGCCGCCCAGGCTGTAGCCCGCCATCACCTGCGCGATCTGCATCACCTGTTCCTGATAGACGATGATACCCTGCGTTTCCTCAAGGATGTGATCGATCAGCGGATGCACCGAAGTGATCTCGCGCAGCCCGTTCTTCACCTCGCAATAGACCGGAATATTCTCCATCGGGCCGGGACGATAAAGCGCCACAAGGGCCACGATATCCTCGATACAGGTGGGCTTCATGCGCTTGAGCGCATCCATCATGCCCGAGCTTTCCACCTGGAACACCGCCACCGTCTTGGCCGCCGAGTAGAGCTTGTATGTCGGCACGTCGTCCAGCGGGATGGCGTTGATCTGGTTCTCGGCGCCCTCGGCGGGCTCGTAAAGCTGCCGCCCGTCGGCGGCCACATGCAGCGGACGCCCAGACTTGAAGATCAGATCCATCGCGTTCTGAATCACGGTCAGGGTCTTCAGGCCGAGAAAGTCGAACTTGACCAGACCCGCCTGTTCCACCCATTTCATGTTGAACTGGGTCGCCGGCATGTCCGAGCGCGGATCCTGATAGAGCGGCACAAGCGCGTCCAGCGGCCGGTCGCCGATCACCACGCCGGCGGCATGGGTCGAGGCGTTTCTGAGCAGCCCCTCGACCTGCTGGCCATAGGTCAGCAGCCGGTCGACCACCTCTTCGTTGCGGGCCTCTTCACGCAGGCGCGGCTCGTCTTTCAGCGCTTTCTCGATGCTGACCGGCTTGACCCCCTCGACCGGGATCATCTTGGACAGACGATCGACCTGGCCATAGGGCATCTGCAACACCCGCCCGATGTCGCGCACGGCGGCCTTGGACAGCAGCGCACCAAAGGTGATTATCTGGCCCACCTTGTCGCGGCCGTATTTCTCCTGCACGTAGCGGATCACCTCTTCGCGCCGGTCCATGCAAAAGTCGATATCGAAGTCGGGCATCGAGACCCGCTCGGGGTTCAGGAAGCGCTCGAACAGCAGCGAATAGCGCAGCGGATCAAGGTCGGTGATGGTCAGCGCATAGGCGACCAGCGAGCCCGCACCCGAACCCCGCCCCGGCCCCACCGGAATATCATGATCCTTGGCCCATTTGATGAAATCGGCCACGATCAAGAAGTATCCGGGAAAACCCATACCCTCGATGATATCCAACTCGAAATCGAGCCGTTTCTGATACTCCTCGGGGCTGACCGCGTGCGGGATGACGGCCAATCGCGCCTGCAGGCCCTCGTTGGCCTGGCGCCGCAGTTCCACGACCTCGTCATCGGCAAATTTCGGCAGGATCGGGTCGCGGCGATAGGCCATGAAGGCACAACGCCGCGCGATCTCGACGGTGTTCTCGATCGCCTCGGGCAGGTCGGCGAACAGGGTCGCCATCTCTTGCGGCGATTTCAGGTAATGCTGCGCGGTCAGGCGGCGGCGGCCCTCGGCCTGATCCACATAGGCGCCGTCGGCGATGCAGATCAGCGCGTCATGCGCCTCGTACATGCCGGCCTCGGGGAAATAGACATCGTTGGTGGCCACCAGCGGCAGACCCTTGGCATAAGCCATTTCCACATGGCCGCGTTCCGTCAACCGTTCGGCTTGGGGAGCCCCATCCTCTCCCGGATGGCGCTGCAACTCGATATAGAGCCGGTCAGGAAATATCGCCGCTAGCCGGTCCACCAGCGCTTCGGCCGCCGGGCGCTGGCCCTGCTGCAACAGGCGCCCGACCGGACCGTCCGGCCCGCCGCTGAGACAGATCAGCCCGTCGCCCAGCGCGTCCAGCTCCTCCAGCGTGACCTGCGGCAGTTGCCCGCCCTTGTCCACGTAAAGGCAGCTGTTCAGCTTCATCAGGTTCTCATACCCGGCCTCGCTCTGCGCCAGCAGAACAAGCGGCGCCGGTGGCTTGGGCTTTTCCCCGGGCATCGTTTCGACATAGGCCAAATCCATCTGGCATCCGATGATTGGCTGAATACCCGCCCCGCTGGCTGCGACCGAAAACTCCAGCGCCGCAAACAGGTTGTTGGTATCAGTCACCGCCACTGCCGGCATGCCCATCTTGTCGCAGAGCGCAGGCAATTTCTTGAGCCGAACCGCGCCTTCGAGGAGCGAGTATTCGGTGTGAAGACGAAGATGGATGAATCGGGGATCACTGCTCATACCCGCGACGATAGGCGATCCGGTTCAGAGGCGCCACGGCGGATGCTTTGCAACTGGCAAAAAGCCCGATTGCGGGGACAAACGAATGGCTTAGCCAGATGGCAGGGTTCTCTTTGTCGCCCATGTCCCCGTGGTTCTGGTCCTCACCTCTTCCCTTGTCGGCCTTTTCGCGCAGCTTGCGGACGGCGCCCCAGGCATGGGGTTCGGCATCATCTCGGCCTCGATCCTGCTGGCGCAGGGCGTGCCGCCGCCGCTGATCTCGGTCAGTGTAAACGCCACCAAGACGCCCACCGAGATCATTGCCATCCTGTCCTTTAGTCTCAGCTGCAATATCGACAAGGCTCTGTTCCAGCGTCTTGCGCTGGCGGTCGGGATACTGGCCAATGTCATCGGCCTGTCTCGGAGCGCCAGATTGTTCTGATACGAGCGGCAAGGTCGGAAACTACCGTCAATCTCCCAAACAGCCAGAGATGATTATTCGTCAAAACCGGAAGGTCTTTCAAAGTCATTTTCCAGCCACCTTGGCAAATAGATGATTCAAATGAGTAAATTTTAGCGCCGAGGCCCCCTCTTGCGACAAGTTGTCGAAAATTGCTGCATTGCAGATTGAGTTTTTCTTGCCAGACAACGGTTCCGGTTTCTAACCTTCCTGTCAGACAACAGCCCGGCCCCTTTCTACGTCGCATCGAAGGTGGGCAGTCATGGGCCAACAGGGTAACGCGACCGGTTTCACAGGATGGACATCTCGTTTCTTCTGAATGGAGAGACAGTCACGCTGGCAGGGGTCGACCCCACGGCGACACTGCTCGATTGGCTGCGCGAGGCACGCGGATTGACCGGCACCAAGGAAGGCTGCAACGAGGGCGATTGCGGCGCCTGCACCGTGGCCGTCAGCGATGCCGATGGCACCCACGCGCTGAACGCCTGTATCCTGTTTTTGCCGCAGCTTCATGGCAAGGCGGTGCGCACGGTCGAAGGGCTGGGCGGCAGCCATCCGGCGCAACAGGCCATGGTCACCCATCACGGCAGCCAGTGCGGCTTTTGCACGCCGGGCTTCGTGATGTCGATGGTCGCGGGCCATGCCGAGGGCGCCACCGACCACGACACCCAGTTGGCTGGCAATCTCTGCCGCTGCACCGGCTATGCCCCGATCATCCGCGCCGCCCGCGCGGTCGAGGATGCGCCCAAACCTGAGTGGCTCCATAGCGATCGTGCCTTCATTTCGCCGGAAATACTCCGGGGGGAGGCCGCAGGCCGGGGGGCAGAGCCCCCCCCCCCCCCCTCCTCCTCCGATGAACTCGCGGAACTCTATGCCGCCCACCCAGACGCCACGCTGGTCGCCGGAGCGACCGACGTGGGCCTCTGGGTCACCAAGCAGTTGCGCGACCTGCCCAAGGTCATTTTCCTCTCTGGCTGCGCCGATCTGAAAGAGATCGAGATCACCGACACGCATGTGCGCCTAGGCGCCATGGTGGACATGAACCGAATGCGCGACGCCGTAGCACCCCTGCACCACTCCTATGGCGAGATGATCCGCCGCTATGCCAGCGTGCAGGTGCGCAATGCCGCCACTGTCGGCGGCAACATCGCCAATGGCTCGCCCATCGGCGACAACCCGCCCGCGCTGATCGCGCTGGGGGCGACATTGCATCTGCGAAAGGGTGACACGCGCCGCGACTTGCCGCTCGAGGCGTTCTTTCTCGAGTACGGCAAGCAGGACCGCGAGCCGGGTGAATTTGTCGAGGCGGTGAGCTTCCCGCGCCAGCCCGACCGGCTGAAATGCTACAAGCTGTCCAAGCGCTTCGATCAGGACATCTCGGCCGTCTGCGGCTGTTTCAACATCACCGCCGAGGGCGGCACCGTCACCGCCGCCCGCATCGCCTTTGGCGGTATGGCGGGCATCCCGAAACGCGCCCGCGCGGTCGAGGCGGCGCTGATCGGCCAGCCCTGGACGCAACAGGTTGTTAACGCGGCCCTGCCAGAGTTCGAGGCCGATTTCACCCCGATGTCGGACATGCGCGCCTCGGCCCGCTACCGGATGGAGACCGCCAAGGCGATGCTGCGCCGCTATTACGCCGAGGATCAGGGCCATTTGGCCAATGTGCTGGAGGTACGGGCATGAGCGTCGCCAAACCCCTGCCGCATGACGCGGCACCGCTGCATGTGGCCGGCACCGCCCGCTATGTCGACGATATCCCCACTCCGCGCGACACGCTGCACCTCGCCTTTGGCCTGAGCACGATCGCCAAGGGGCGGATCACCGCGATGAACCTCGAAGAGGTGAGGAGCGCCCCCGGCGTGGTGATGGTGATGACGGCCGATGACCTGCCTTTTGCCAACGATGTCTCACCCTCGGTCCACGACGAGCCGCTGTTGTCGGACGGTACCGTTCATTATGTGGGGCAGCCGCTTTTCGTGGTGGTGGCCACCAGCCACCTGGCCGCGCGCAAGGCGGTACGGCGGGCACGGATCGACTATGCCGAGGAACCCGCGATCCTGACCATCGAACAGGCGCTGGCGGCCAACAGCCGGTTCGAGGACGGGCCGCGCATCTATGAGAAAGGCGATGCCGAGGCGGCGATTGCCGGGGCGACGCATGTGATCGAAGGCACGTTCGAGCTGGGCGGGCAGGAGCATTTCTATCTCGAAGGTCAGGCCGCGCTGGCCCTGCCCGGCGAGGGCGGTGACATGCTGGTGCACAGTTCCACCCAGCACCCGACCGAGATTCAGCACAAGGTTGCCGAGGCTTTGGGCGTGCCGATGCACGCCGTCCGGGTCGAGACCCGCCGCATGGGCGGCGGTTTCGGCGGCAAGGAGAGCCAGGGCAACGCGCTGGCGGTGGCCTGCGCCGTGGCGGCGCGCGCCACGGGGCGTGCCTGCAAGATGCGCTATGACCGCGACGACGACATGGTGATCACCGGCAAGCGCCACGCCTTCCGCATCGCCTATCGCGCCGGATTCGACACGGAGGGGCGGATTCAGGGCGTCTCCTTCCTGCATCACGCGATCTGCGGCTGGGCGCAGGACCTGTCGCTGCCGGTGGCGGACCGGGCGATGCTGCATGCGGACAATGCCTATCTGTTGCCCAACGCCCGGATCGAAAGCCACCGGCTGAAGACCAATACCCAGTCCGCCACCGCCTATCGCGGGTTCGGCGGGCCGCAGGGCATGGTCGGGATCGAGCGGGTGATGGATCATGCCGCGCATGTGCTGGAGATTGACCCGGTCGAGTTGAGGCAGCGCAATTATTATGCCGCGCCGACGGGGGGCTCTGCCCCCCACACCCCCCGGAGTATTTCCGGCGAAATGAAGGAAAACACCACGCCCTATGGGCAGTTGGTCGAGGATTTCGAGCTGCACGGGATGACCGAGGCGCTGCTGGCATCGTCGGATTACGCCGCGCGCAAGGCGGCGGTGGCGGCGTGGAACGCGGCCAACCCGATCGTCAAGCGGGGCATCGCGTTTTCGCCGGTGAAGTTCGGCATTTCGTTCACCCTGACCCATCTGAACCAGGCGGGCGCGCTGGTACATGTCTATCAGGACGGGTCCGTGCATCTGAACCATGGCGGCACCGAGATGGGCCAGGGCCTGTTCCAGAAGGTGGCGCAGGTGGCCGCAAGCCGGTTCGGCATTCCGCTGGAGATGGTGAAGATCACCGCCACCGATACCGCCAAGGTGCCCAATACCTCAGCCACGGCGGCCTCGTCGGGGTCGGACCTGAACGGCATGGCGGTCAAGGCCGCCTGCGACACCATCCGCGACCGGATGGCGGCGTATCTCGCCGAGCGGCATCAGGCAGAGGTCGCCTCGGTCCGGTTCGTGGATGGGCACGTCGAGGTGGGCGAGGCGCGCTATAGCTTTGCCGAGGCGGCGGCGCTGGCCTATCAGGGGCGGATCAGCCTGTCGGCGACGGGGTTCTACAAGACGCCCAAGATCGAGTGGGACCGCATCCAGGGACGCGGGCGGCCGTTTTACTACTTTGCCTATGGCGCCTCGGTGACCGAGGTGGCGGTGGACACACTGACCGGCGAATACCGCATCCTGCGGACCGATATCCTGCATGATGCCGGGGCCTCGCTGAACCCGGACCTGGATATCGGCCAGGTCGAGGGCGGCTATGTGCAGGGCGCGGGCTGGCTGACAACCGAAGAGCTGGTCTGGGACGATCACGGGCGGCTCAGGACGCATGCGCCCTCGACCTACAAGATCCCGGCCTGTTCGGACCGGCCCGAGGTGTTCAACGTGGCGCTTTGGGACGGGCAGAACCGTGAGGACACGATCTACCGGTCCAAGGCGGTGGGCGAGCCGCCGTTCATGCTGGGCATCTCGGCCTGGCTGGCTTTGTCTGATGCGGTGGCGTCCTGTGGCGATGCCTATCCGGCGCTGAATGCGCCCGCGACGGCGGAGGAGGTCTGGAAAGGCATCCGGAGGCTTGGCGATGGCGTTTGAGCTGGAGGGACTGCGCGCGGCGGTGGCCGAACATGGGCCAGTGTCCCGGGTGGTGATCGCGGCGATCAGGGGATCGTCCCCGCGCGAGGTGGGCGCGGCGATGCTGGTCTGGCAAGACGGCCAGTCGGGCACCATTGGCGGCGGCGCGCTAGAGTTTCAGGCGGCCGAGGCGGCGCGCGCCGGTCGGCTTGGGCTGAGCCGGCATGCACTGGGGCCGGAGCTGGGCCAATGCTGTGGCGGGGCGGTGACGCTGTTGACGGAAAGCTGGGACGCGGCGCGGATTGACACGGTCGATGGCACGGTGGTCGCGCGGCCCGCGCTGCCGTTTTCCGGCGCGGAAAACGGACCGGAAACCTTGCAGGTTTCCGGCGCACCTCTCACGATCAAGCGCCTGCTCGCACAGGCGCGCGGACAGGGATTGCCTCCTGAACCTCAACTGATTGACGACTGGATGGTTGAGCCTGTCCTGCAACCCTCCCGGCAATTGTGGATCTGGGGTGCCGGCCATGTCGGCCGGGCGCTGGTGAATGCGCTGTCCCCGTTGCCCGACTTCGCCATCACCTGGGTCGATACGGCACCCGAACGGTTTCCCGAAACGATACCCGACGGGGTTACCCGACTCCCCGCGGCGCGGCCTGCCGATCTGGTTGTCTATGCGCCGAAAGAGGCCGAGCATCTGATCCTGACCTATTCGCACGAACTGGACCTGGAACTGTGCAACCGGTTGCTGCGGCGCGATTTTGCCTTTGCCGGGCTGATTGGCTCGGCTACCAAATGGGCGCGATTCCGGTCGCGGCTGGCCGCGCTTGGTCACGCGCCGCAGCAGATCGGTCGCATCACCTGCCCAATCGGCGATCCCGCCCTGGGCAAACATCCCGCCAGCATCGCCATTGGCGTTGCCGCCCGACTCTTGAGCCCGGCGCATAGCGAAACGACAAGGAAGGAGCTGAGCGCGTGAGCAAACCACTTCTGAGCATCAAGGGGCTGACCAAGGCCTATCCCGGCGTGGTCGCCAACGACAATGTCAGTTTCGACATTGGCGAGGGCGAGGTACATGCCCTACTGGGTGAGAACGGCGCGGGCAAGTCCACGCTGGTCAAGATGATCTATGGGCTGGTCAAGCCCGACAGCGGCAGCATGACCCTGCGCGGCGCGCCTTATGCGCCGCCCGAGCCGCGCGCGGCGCGCGCTGACGGGATTGCCATGGTGTTCCAGCATTTCTCTCTGTTCGATGCGCTGAACGTCGCCGAGAATATCGCGCTGGGGATGGAGAATCCGCCCGCAATGGGCGATCTGGCCGCGCGCATCCGCGAGGTAAGCGAGACCTATGGCCTGCCGCTTGATCCGTTCCGCACGGTGGGCGACCTGAGCGCGGGCGAGCGGCAGCGGGTCGAGATCATCCGCTGCCTGCTCCAGGACCCCAAGCTGCTGATCATGGACGAGCCGACCAGCGTGCTGACGCCGCAGGAGGTCGAGATCCTGTTCCAGACGCTGCAAAAACTGCGGTCCGAGGGCACCTCGATCCTCTATATCAGCCACAAACTGGAGGAGATCCGCACGCTTTGCGACCACGCGACCATCCTGCGGCTGGGCAAGAACGTGGGCGAATGCACCCCGCGAGAGACCTCGGCCCGCGACATGGCCGAAATGATGGTGGGCACGGCGCTGAAGACGCCGGAACGGTCGGGCCGGGAGTTCGGCGAGATCGCGCTGGATATCTCGGGCCTGTCGGTGCCCTCGCCCAGCGAATTCGGGACCTCGCTGAAAAATGTGCATATGACGGTGCGCAAAGGCGAGGTTCTGGGCATCGGCGGGGTTGCGGGCAACGGGCAGGACGAGCTCTTGGCCGTCTTGTCGGGCGAGATCCTGACGGCCGCGGACGCGGTCAAGAAGGATGGCCAGCCGGTGGGCCGGCTGGGCCCGGTGGCGCGGCGGCGGTTGGGCCTGCTGACGGCGCCCGAGGAGCGGCTGGGCCATGCGGCGGCGCCCAATATGAGCCTGACGGAAAACGCGCTGCTCACCGGATCGGTGCGCGAGGGGCTGGAAAGCAACGGGTTCCTGAAATGGGCCGAAACGCAGGCATTCGCAGAGAGGATCATCAAGGAATTCGACGTGCGCACGCCGGGGCCGGAAAACGCGGCGCGCTCGCTCTCGGGCGGCAACCTGCAAAAATTCGTCATCGGGCGCGAGGTGTTGCAGAACCCGGACGTGCTGGTGGTGAACCAGCCCACATGGGGTGTGGATGCATCGGCGGCCGCCGCGATCCGGCAGGCGCTTCTGGATCTGGCGGCCAAGGGCACGGCGGTGGTCTGCATCAGCCAGGACCTGGACGAGTTGATGGAGATCTCGGACACGTTCGCGGCGCTGAACGAGGGGCGGCTGAGCGCGCCGCGCACCACTGTCGGGCTGACCGTGGACGAGATCGGCCTGATGATGGGCGGCGCCCACGGGATGGAGGTGGCGCATGTCTGACCTTTCCCCCGACAACAAGAAGAACAGGGAGACGCGCGCATGATCGTGCTGGAGAAACGTCCGCAGCCTTCGCGCACATGGTCAATGGCAACGCCGCTGGTGGCTGTGCTGGCGACGATGATCTGTGGCGGGCTGCTGTTCGCGGTACTGGGCAAGAACCCGGTCGAAGCGATCGGTACCATTTTTTGGGAGCCGCTGTTTGGCGAATATGCGTTCTACTATCGCCCACAACTGCTGGTGAAGGGCGCCCCGCTGGTGCTGATCGCCATCGGCCTCTCGTTGGGCTTTCGCGCGGGTATCTGGAACATCGGCGCCGAGGGACAGTATATCATGGGCGCCATCGTGGGCGCCGGTGTCGGGCTGGCCTTCTACCCGATGGAGGCCTTCTATATCTTTCCCCTGATGGTACTCGCGGGTGCTTTTGGCGGCTGGGTCTGGGCGATGATCCCGGCGTTCCTGAAGGTTCGGTTCGGCACCAACGAGATCCTGGTCTCGCTGATGCTGGTCTATGTGGCCGAACAGTTCCTTGCCTCGATGTCGCTGGGCCTGTTGAAGAACCCCGAAGGCTTCGGCTTTCCCGGCTCGCGCAACCTGCAATCCTATGCCAGCGCCCATAATGCCGAACTGATCGAAGGGTCCGGCATGCATTGGGGCGTGGTGGCGGCGTTTATCGCTGTGATCTTTGCCTATGTGCTGCTCAACCGGCACATGACTGGGTTCCATATCCGGCTGACCGGCGAGGCGCCGCGCGCGGCGCGGTTCGCAGGCGTGAAACCGGCCCGGCTGATCCTGTTTTGCCTGGGCATGTCCGGCGCGCTGGCAGGGCTGGCGGGGCTGTTCGAGGTCTCGGGCCCCTCGGGTCAGGTCAGCATCGATTTCAACGTGGGCTATGGCTTCACCGCGATCATCGTGGCCTTTCTGGGCCGTCTGCATCCGGTGGGCATCCTGCTGGCCGGGGGGCTGATGGCGCTGACCTATATCGGCGGCGAGATCGCGCAGGGCAGCCTGGGCCTGCCCGCGGCCGCGATCCAGGTGTTCCAGGGGATGCTGCTGTTCTTCCTGCTGGCGCTGGATCTGTTGACCAATTACCGCATCCGTGCGGCCCGCAAAGAGGTGGCGTGAACCATGGACCTGTCTGCAATCAATCCCGTCCTGCTGGTGGCCTCTCTGATGGTCGCCGCAACCCCTCTCCTGCTGGCCGCCATTGGTGAGCTGGTGGTGGAAAAGGCCGGCGTTCTGAACCTCGGTGTCGAGGGCATGATGATCACCGGCGCCATCTGCGGCTTTGCCATCTCGGTCGAGACCGGCTCGCCCTGGCTGGGCTTCATCGCCGCCGCCATCGGGGGGGCCATCCTGTCGCTGCTCTTTGTGCTGATGACCCAGGTGGCGCTGGCCAACCAGGTCGCCAGCGGTCTGGCACTAACGCTGTTCGGCCTGGGGCTGAGCGCGCTGATGGGACAGTCCTATGTCGGCATCAAACCGCCCGCGATGGGGCGGCTGGACCTGCCGGTGCTGAGCGATCTGCCGGTCGTGGGGCCGATCCTGTTCAGCCATGACCCGATCCTTTACCTTGGCATCCTGCTGACCGGCGCTGTCTGGTGGGTTCTGAAATACAGCCGCGCGGGCCTGATCCTGCGCGCGGTGGGCGAAAACCACGATGCCGCCCATGCGCTGGGCTACAAGGTGATCCGCATCCGCGTTCTGGCGATCCTGTTCGGCGGTGCCTGCGCAGGGCTGGGCGGCGCCTATATCAGCCTGATCCGGGTGCCCCAGTGGACCGAGGGCATGACCGCCGGTGTCGGCTGGATCGCGCTGGCACTGGTGGTGTTTGCCAGCTGGAAACCCTGGCGCGCGCTGCTCGGTGCCTATCTTTTTGGCGGCGTCACCGTGGTCCAGCTGAACCTTCAGGCGGCGGGCGTTGCCATCCCGGTCGAGTATCTGGCAATGTCGCCCTATCTCATCACGATCCTTGTGCTTGTGATCCTTTCCGCGGACAAGAGCGGTGCGCCTGCCGCACTTGGACGCAGCTTCCACGCCTCTCATTGACGAGGGGCCAACCACAACGAATCTGCAAACGAACCATAAAGGGGAGTCACTACATGAAATTCACCTCACTTCTCGCAAGTGCCGCAATGGTGCTGGGTCTGGCGACCGGCGCCATGGCGGAGGACAAGACCAAGGTCGGTTTTGTCTATGTCGGACCGGTCGGCGACGGCGGCTGGACTTATGAGCACGACAAGGGCCGCCAGGCCGTCGAGGCGGAATTTGGCGACAAGGTCGAAACCGTGTTCGTCGAAAGCGTGCCCGAAGGCCCCGATGCCGAGCGGGTGATGACCCAGATGGCGCTCGAAGGCGCCGATCTGATCTTTACCACCTCGTTCGGTTACATGGACCCCACGATCAACGTGGCCAAGAAGTTCCCGAAGGTGAAGTTCGAGCATGCCACCGGCTACAAGCAGGCCGAGAACGTGTCGGTCTATTCGGCCCGTTTCTATGAAGGCCGCGCCGTGCAAGGCACCATCGCCGGGCGCATGACCAAGTCGAACATAGTGGGTTACATCGGCTCCTACCCGATCCCCGAAGTGATCCGGGGCATCAACTCGGCCTTCATCCACGCCCGCAAGGTGAACCCGGACGTCCAGTTCAAGATCGTCTGGGCCTATACTTGGTTCGACCCGGCGAAAGAGGCCGATGCTGCCAAGGTGCTGATCGAACAGGGTGCGGACGTGATTCTGCAGCACACCGACTCGACCGCGCCGCAGGCAGCCGCGCAGGCCGCCGGCAACGTGATCACCTTTGGCCAGGCCTCGGACATGAGCGAATATGCCCCGATGCCGCGCGTCAGCTCGATCATCGACAACTGGGCGCCCTATTACATCGCCCGCACCAAGGCGGTAATGGATGGCACCTGGACCAGCGTAAGCACCTGGGACGGCATTGGCCCTGGCATGGTTGGCATCGGCGAGATCTCGGACGCGGTTCCGGCCGATGTGAAGGCCGAGGCGTTGGCGCTGAAGGATGCGATCGCAAACGGTTCCTACCATCCGTTCACCGGCCCGCTGAAAAAGCAGGACGGCTCGGACTGGCTGGCAGAAGGCGAGACCGCCGATGACGGTACGCTGGCGGGCATGAACTTCTACGTCGAAGGCATCGAAGGCGACATCCCGAACTGATCCCCGTTCTGATGACTGAACCAAAGGCCCCGCCCCGGCGGGGCCTTTTTCTTTGCGGCCTGTACCGCCGGGCCAAGAAAATTCGTCGAATTTTCTTGGCCGTTCCACCCGGCTCTGATCGGCAAAAACGCGCCAATGCGTGTATGATGGTCCGGTTTTCCCGCATAGGGTGCGACCCGTTCAGCGTGTACCCTGTCCCTGCCCCATACGTATTTTCAGGGGTGGCATTTTCATAAAGGAGACTGACATGGCACGTTTTGTTGTCGATACCGGCAATCTGGAAATGGACAAGACCACCGAGATGGAGCTTCAGGGCGAAATCCAGAAGCTGGTCCTTGGCCATATCGCCCGCACCGGGTTCGAGAAGCCCTGGGTGACCAAGTTCCCCCGCGACTGGTACGGAATCATCCTGCACCCCGAACTCGACCCGTTGCTGGAGCGGGAAAAGCAGATGGGCAACATGCTCGCCCGCCTGGGGTGAGGCCGATGTCCAGCCCCGACAGAACCTGCCCGAGCGCGCGCTGCGCGCCGGGCAACCAGCTCTTGGGCGTCAAGGGGTCGGACGGGCATGTGCGCCATCTGCGCAGTTCCATGACCATCGACGCCGATTTCGTCGAAACCGCCTCTGCCCATGGCAAGCCCGAGGCGCGCATGCGCTTTTCCTCCCCCTGCGCGACCTCGGGCTGTGCGCAATGGACCGGCAGCCGCTGTAGCGTGATCGACCATGTCCTAGCACATCTGGATCAGGCGCAGGTGCCGCCGGCCGGTCACCTGCCCCCCTGTCCGATCCGGGGCACCTGCCGCTGGTTCGACCAGACCGGCGAAACCGCCTGCCGCGCCTGCAGCATGGTGATCACCGATCAGTCGGCCATTGCCGCCGAATAGGAAAGGGGCCGGAAACGGCCCCTTTCATTCACCCGTCGCATCGCGTCAATGACCGCCGGAAAGCACAAGGGTTTTCACCGGCATCAACAGCACACGCAGCCGCAGGCCTGCGGCATGCACCACGCCGATTGTGTCCACCACGTGCAGGAAAGCGCGTTCGAAGCCACCCAGATCGGGGTCATGCTCCAGCCGGTCATGGTTGTTGGTGTACACATTGGCAAGGCAGGCGCTGCCCGGCGGCAACAGATCGGCCCCGCCTTCATAGAGCGGCTCCAAATAGACGGTCACGCTGCCGGGCGTCAGGTTCTTGGCCGGGTCGCGCAGCACGTCGCTGGGGTGGATCTGTCCCGAGGGGATCACGTCCTGCACCGCCACCACCACCATGGGAACGATGGTAAAGGGCTTGGTCATGCACCCGATCTCGCCGACCATGCCCGGTTTTATCACTTGTGCCGCCATCTGATTGAACCCGGCCTGGAACCGGCCCCGGCCCGAATCCGACGGCACCAAAAGGCCGGCGGGCCGCAACAGCGGGCTGACATAGTCGCCGACCTGAAGCCCGAACTGTTCGATCCGGCCATCGACCCCCGCCACGATCAGCGTCTTGCCCAGCTCGGCCTGGGCCAGTTCCAGCTGCGCCTGGGCGCTGGCCATCTGGGCCGGAATCAGCACCTCGATCTGCTGCTCAGCCGCCGCCTTGCTGGCCTCGGCCGCCAGCAACATAGCCTCGCGTTCGCTCACCAGATTGTCGAGCCGCTCGATCTCGGTCAGGCGGACCGCGCTCGATCCCTGATCCTTGAGCGTCTGGTTGCGGGCCAGGTCCTCTTGCGCCTGGGTCAGCGCAGCGCGCGCCTGGGCAATGCCCGCATCCGCCATGGCCAGATCGGTCAGCGCCAGTTTGCTTGCCGCCTCGATCTGGGCAATGCCAGCATTTGCCGCCTCGACCGCTGCCTGTTGCGACAGCCCTTCGAGCCGCAGGATGGGCTGGCCCGCCTCGATCAGCTGGTTGTTTTCCACAAAGACCTCTTCGACGCGTCCGCCCACCTGCGGCAGAATCGTCACCGTACGGAAATACGAGGTCACCGCATTGGTCGCCGGGTGGAAATAGAACAGCGTGGTCAGAACCATCAGGGTCAGCATGGCACAGCTGGTCAGGCCCCAGCGCAATTCATACCAGACCGAGAACAGGGTCAACTCATGACCAATTCGTTTGCCCTGGACATAGCGGCGGAACAGATAGTCCGGCAATAGCGTGACAAGCGCGCAGAGTATCGTTTCGAGCATGGATCAGTGCCCCTTTGTCGCGGCGGCAGGATGGGAATGCGGTTCTGCGACCGTCTCCGGCGGCGAACTGTCCTGCATCGCGGAATCGGAGCCGCGCGCGCGGATCGCATCGGCAATGGCGCGCAGCGGTGCGGCCAGATCGGGAATCTGGAACCCCGCCACCAGAACCGCAGCCACCCAGAACACGTTGTTATGAGTAAAGAGCGCCAGCAGCGCCAGAATTCCCACCAGCTGGAACTGGGAATGGTTGCTTTTGTGGGCCATGCGTTCTGGCAGGGCATGCAGGGTAAAATAACCAACGCCGATCAGCAGGATCAGGCCTATGGTAAAGACGGCCATGAAACCCAGCAGGAAATCACTGCCGTCGGCGGCCACGATATAGGACGGCACATGTCCGGATGCCATCGGATGTATGTTCTCCGCGCTCAAACTGCTCTCCCGAAAACATTTAATCAGTCAGCGCAACTATGCGCCGCCGGAACCGCAGGGTGCAAGCCGTCGCGATCAAATAGGATTTGATCTTTTCGACCCTTTCGGTGCGTGCCATTGTCCGCGCATGACATCGCTCCTCACCACCCCCGACGGCAGCCCGGCAAGCGCTTTTGCCTATGGTACAATGCAATTTGGCGGCCGCGCCGACGCGGCGGCATCGGCCGCCATGTACGCCGCCTGCCGCGCCGCCGGCCTCAGCCATTTCGACACCGCCTATGTGTATACCGGCGGCCAGTCCGAGACCCTTTTGGGAGAGATGATCCGGGCCGAGCGCGAACGGCTCTTGATCGCCACCAAGGTGGGCTATGACGGAGGCGCGGGCGCGGCCAACATGCGCGCGCAATTCGATGTTTGCCGACAGCGGCTGGGTCTCGACATGGTCGATGCGCTTTATCTGCATCGGTTTGACCCCGATACCGACCTGAACGAAACGATGGAGTGTTTTGCGCGGCTGCGTGATGAGGGGAAGATCCGCTATGTCGGCCTGTCGAATTTCGCCGCCTGGCAAGTGATGAAGGCAGTCGCTGTGGCCGGTCTGTTCGACCTGCGCATCGACCTGGTGCAGCCAATGTACAACCTGGTCAAGCGCCAGGCCGAGGTCGAGATCCTGCCGATGTGCGCCGATCAGGGGATCAATGTAGCCGCCTATTCGCCGCTGGGCGGCGGGCTCTTGACCGGGAAATACGCCAGCGGCGGTGCCGGACGGCTGACCGAGGATCACCGCTATGCCGCGCGCTATGGGCTGGACTGGATGCCGCGCGCGGCCGAAGCGCTGGCCGAGATCGGGGCCGAGTTGGGCGTCGATCCGGCGACGCTGGCGGTGACCTGGGTGGCGGCCAGCCCGCTGAGCGCGCAACCCATCGTCTCGGCCCGTTCAGCCGAGCAGTTGCGCCCCTCGCTGGCGGCAATGGAATTTGAGATGTCGCCTGAGCTTTATGCGCGGGTTACGGCGCTGAGCCCGACGCCGCCGCCGGCAACCGACAGGATCGAGGAACAGGCATGATCGACTTTCTGGTGATTGGCGGCGGCGTCGCGGGCCTGAGCGCGGGTGCGCGCCTGTCGGCGCATGGCAAGGTAACCGTGCTGGAGGCCGAGGAGGCATTAGGATATCACGCTTCGGGCCGCTCGGCGGCGCTGTTCGAGGCGGCTTATGGCAAGCCTGCGGTGGTGGCGCTGAACCGGGCCAGCGCTTATTATCACCACGCCGCCAATGGCGGTTACCTGACCCCGCGCGGGTTGATGCTGGTGGGTGGCGCAGATCAGGCGAATGCGTTTCAGACGGATGTCGCCGACATGGAGATGACGCCGATTTCGGTGGACGAGGCCCGCGCAATGGTGCCGATCCTGAACCCGGAAACGGTGGTCTACACCGCCTATCATGCCGAGGCCTGGGATATCGACACCGACCGGCTGATGCAGGATTTCGCGCGTGTCATTCGCGCCAATGGCGGCGCGGTGCTGACCCGGCAGCGGGTAACCCGGATCTCGCGTGGCACGGTCTGGCAGGTCGAGGCGGGTGACGTGTTCGAGGCGCGCAACATCGTCAACGCCGCCGGTGCCTGGGCCGATCAGGTAGCGGTGATGGCGGGGGCGGCACCCATCGGTTTGCAACCCTATCGCCGTTCCATGGCGCGTATCCCCGCGCCGGGCGGTCATGACCTGAGCGGCTGGCCGATGCTGATGGGCGTCGGCGAGACCTGGTATGCCAAGCCCGATGCGGGCAAGCTGATCGTCTCGCCTGCCGAGGCCGACCCGGTCGAGCCGCAGGACGCCTGGGCCGATGACATGGTGCTGGCCGAGGGGCTGGCGCGCTATCAGGAAATGGTGACCGAGGAAGTCACCCGGATGGACAGCAACTGGGCGGGCTTGCGCAGTTTTGCCCCCGACCGGGTGCTGGTGCTGGGGCCGGACCCGGACCAGCGCGATTTCATCTGGTGCGCCGGTCAGGGCGGCTATGGGTTCCAGACCTCGCCTGCGGCGTCGCAGCTGCTCTGTGACCTGGTGACAGGGGCCGCACCCGAGATCGAGGCCGGGGTGGTGGCGCAGTTGCGGCCGGAGCGCCTGAGATGAGCCGCAAGCCGCCCTCAGTCGCCAGTATCGCCACGACTGGTGAAGGTGCGCGCATGTTCGCGCCCGCCGCAGATCGGAACACGGGGGTGCTCTGCGATCTGCTGGAGCAGGTGGCCCCGCATAAGGGTCGCGCGCTGGAACTGGCTAGCGGCACCGGCCAGCATGTCAGCGCCTTTGCCGAACGGCTTCCGGGGCTGTATTGGCAACCGACCGAGGTGGATGCCCAGCGTCGCGCCAGCATCGACGCCTATTGCGAAGGCCTGGAAAATGTCGCGCCCGTGCAGGAGCTGAACGCGACGCGCCCCGGCTGGGGCGCGGATTGGGCGGGTCAGGATCTGGTGGTTCTGATCAACCTGCTGCACCTGATTTCCGAAGCTGAGGCCGCGACCCTGGTCACCGAGGCCGCCGCCGCGCTGGCGCCCGGCGGGCGGCTGGTGATCTATGGCCCGTTCATGCGGGCGGGCGAGTTGACCAGCGAGGGTGACGTGCGGTTCCATGCCGCGCTGACCGCCGAAGACCCCGAAATCGGCTACAAGGACGATTTCGACATCATCGACCTGATGCAGCGCGCCGGGCTGGAAATGGCCGAGGTTGTCGAGATGCCCGCCAACAACCTGGCCCTGATCGCGGAAAAGCCGCGCATCTGATCCAGATCAAGGCCGCCATCGCCAACGTCCATACATATGCCGATGAACAGATATGTAGGGGATATTCCAATGAGCTGGAACGACAAGCTGGCAGCCACCCGCGCGGGGCTGCGCAATCTGCATGGTGCCATTCCCGACACCGCCCGCGCCTTTGGTGCATTGGGCAAGACGGTAAAGGAAGGCGGCACGCTGGATTTCAAGACCAAGGAATTCGTGGCGCTTGGCATCTCGATCGCCTCGCGTTGCGAGCCCTGCATCTCTCTGCATGTCGAGGCGCTGGTCAAGGCCGGTGCCAGCCGCGAGGAACTGTCCGATGTGCTGGCCATGTCGATCCAGATGGGCGGTGGGCCGTCGATGATGTATGCCGCCAAGGCGCTGGAGTGTTTCGACGAACTGGTCGGGTGAGCCGAACGCATGTAGCGGGCAGAGAAGCAAACCGCGTCTTTGCCCGCTACCATTGCCACCCCGCCGGGAGCCCTCCCCAAAATTGGAATATCTGACGATTTGTGGTCTACTGGCCTTCGGTTCATTCCAACGAGGTGCCAATGGAACGCAGATTGGCTGCCATCATGGCCGTGGATGTCGTGGGGTTTGCGGGACTTGTCGCGCAGAACGAGACCGATGCGCTGAAGCGATTGGGCGATCTGACCGACGCTGTGATAGAACCTCAGGTTCAGGGGCATCGGGGACGGGTCTTCAAGACACTCGGGGACGGCTTTCTGGCGGAGTTCTCAAGTACGGTGGAGGCCATCAACTGTGCCATCAGCCTGCAAAAGGCGATGGCGTCATCCGGAGATCCCGACAAGGACACAAGCAGGTTCCGACTGCGGATCGGTGTTTCGGTCGGGGATGTGGTCGTGCAGGACGGCGATCTTCTTGGAGATGGGGTGAACACCGCCGCGCGGCTGGAGGCCTTGTCGGAGCCCGACGGACTGGCCATTTCGGCCGAAGTTCTGGCGCAAATTCGCGGCAAGTTGAACCTACCACTGGTGGATATCGGATACCAACGCGTGAAGGATACGGATGCGCCGATCCATGTATACAAGACCGCAACAGGCAAGAGCGGAGACCATGGGTTGTTCGATTTTGCCGAGGACGAGATGTCGGTCACGCATATCACGGGCGGATGCCTGTGCGGTGCGGTGCGGTTCGAAATCAACGCCCCACCGATCAGCACGGGGTATTGTCATTGCCGGTTGTGCCAGAAATTCTCCGGCGCCCCGATGAGCGCCTGGACCGCGTTTCCTGCTGCGGCTGTGCGGTTCCTCGAGAACAGTCCCCGCTTTTTCAGGTCGTCTGCGATCGCCGAGCGCGGGTTCTGCCCTGAATGCGGATCGAGTCTGGCGTTCCGGATGATAAAACCTCGGCCGACTGCCTTTCTGGTCTTGTTCACATCCTGCCTCGACGAGCCCGGCAATTTCCCCCCGGCGGCCCATAGCGGCATCGAAAGCAAGATGCCTTGGCTGGACATCCTGGACGACCTGCCGCGCACGCAATGTTCGGAATCGCGGGTCCTGATGGAAGCCTGGTCATCGGTCGGGCTGTCCGACCCCGAGGACTGGGGGCCAGTTACGCGTCGGCGACGTTGAAGACCGCGCCCTCTCGCCGGTGGTGACAATTCAGCCGTAGATATGGCCGCCCAGGTATTTGCCACCATTGTCGCAACAGAAGGTGACGATGCGTTTGCCCGGCCCGATCTCTTGCGCCAGCTGTATTGCGGCAACCACGTTCAGACCGGTTGACCCACCGCCGAACACACCGGTTTCCCGCGCCATGCGCCGGCACATCTCGAAGCCCTGCTCCTGGTCGATGGCGCGAATTCCGCACAGCCGTGTGCGATCGAGAAACGGCGGCTCAAAGCCGACCCCCACCCCTTCGACCCGGTGCGCGCCGCCCTTGCCTGTGGTCAGCAGCGGTGATTGCAGCGGCTCCAGCGCAATCACCTGCGGTGTGGCTCCGGCCTGTGTCAGGCCATCAGCCGCCCCCATCAGCGCCGCCCCGGTTCCGACCGCCGAGACCAGAACATCGACCTGTCCATCCAAGGCTTTGGCGATCTCCTGGCCCATCGGTTCGTACCCCGCACGCACGTCGAACGAGCCGAACTGATCGGCGTAATAGCTGCCGGGCTCCCCGGCCAGCGCATGCGCGCGCGCTTTCATCCGCTGGATCAGGTCGGGTGTGATGCCCCGGCCCTGGCTCTCCTCGACCAGAACCTCGGCGCCAAACGCCTCCATCGCCTGCCGCTTGCTGGCCGAGAAGGCATCGGAGAAC
>NZ_JBXWRD010000051.1:0-28185 GCF_059612725.1 Ruegeria sp. YKSF070
GTTGGAGGCAGATTTGGGAAGTCCGCTGTTCGATCGTAGCCACAAACCGGTGCGAATGACCCAGGCGGGCAGGGATCTGCTGCGGGCGCTGCAAGGCGGGTTTGGCCAGATCGAGGCCGCGGTGGCACAAATCAGACAGTCGGCACAGGGCAAGGTGGTGACGGTAACCGCGCCGTCAGGCTTTGTCGCGTTCTGGTTGATCCCGCAACTGGGAGATCTGGAGGCCGCCTTTGAGGATGTGACGATCAGGATTATAAGCCAGGAGTATGGCGAGGCCACCCGGCCAGGCGACATCGCAATCCGGTTCGGGCTGGCCGAGGGCGGCGGAGAGACGCGGTTGCTGGGCGAGGGTGTGTTTCCGGCCGCCAGTCCACTCTATCTGGATCGGCGCGAGATGAATGGCGACAGCTACGATTTCGCCCGCATGACCCTGTTGACGATGGAAACGGCGCGCAGTCAGTGGCATGACTGGCCAAGCTGGTTTCGCGCGGTCGGTGTGCCGATGCCGCACAAGGCCCGGGTTCTGGACTTCAGCTCTTATGCGATGCTGGTCAATGCGGCGTTGGCGGGGCAGGGGGTTTGCCTGTGCTGGGACGGGGTGCTGGATCGGTTTCTGGAGGCCGGCGCGCTGGTCCGGCTGGAGGGTCCCGAGGCGGTATCCGCGCGCGGCTATTTCATCGCTGCGCGAGAGGGTTTGGCCGCCGCGCCGCATGTGCTTGGTATCCTCGACTGGATCGTCGAAAAAAGTCACAAATAGCGCGGTTTGGCGCCAGCATTTATTGACTCATGCTGCACTGGCACAATAGGACAGCCGGGCCGGGCGCATGGGGCGCCCTTCCTTCCCCGATGGAGATTGACATGTCCGACTCGCGTGAACTCGCACTTGCGTCCAAGGCCTGGCCCTTTGAAGAAGCGCGTCGGGTGCTCAAACGCTATGAGAAGGCGCCGCCGGAGAAGGGGTATGTGCTGTTCGAGACCGGCTATGGCCCCTCGGGCCTGCCGCATATCGGCACGTTCGGAGAAGTGGCGCGCACCACGATGATCCGCCGCGCGTTTCAGGAGATCAGCGATATTCCGACCCGGCTGATCTGTTTCTCGGACGATCTGGACGGGATGCGCAAGGTGCCGGGCAACGTGCCCAACCAGGACATGCTGCGCGAGCATCTGCAAAAGCCGCTGACCTCGGTCCCCGATCCGTTTGGCGAATACGAAAGCTTTGGCCATCACAACAACGCCATGCTGCGGCGGTTCCTCGATACGTTCGGGTTCGAGTACGAGTTCTATTCAGCGACCGAGTTCTACAGGTCCGGTCAGTTCGACGAGATCCTGCTGCGCGCCGCGGAACGCTATGACGACATCATGAAGATCATGCTGAAGTCGCTGCGCGAGGAACGGCAGCAGACCTATTCGATTTTCCTGCCGATCCACCCCGAGACGGGGCGGGTTCTGTACGTGCCGATGAAAGAGGTGAACGCCAAGGACGGCACCATCACCTTTGACGACGAGGACGGGCGCGAATGGACGCTGCCGGTCACCGGCGGCAACGTGAAATTGCAATGGAAGCCCGATTTCGGCGCGCGCTGGGCGGCGCTGGGTGTCGATTTCGAGATGTACGGCAAGGATCACTCGACCAATACGCCGATTTATGACGGCATCTGCCGGGTGCTGGGCGTGCCTGCGCCCGAGCATTTCACCTATGAGCTGTTTCTGGACGAGAACGGGCAGAAGATTTCCAAATCGAGCGGCAACGGGGTAAGCATCGACGAATGGCTGACCTATGCCAGCTCGGAAAGCCTTGCCTATTTCATGTACCAGAAGCCGAAGACCGCCAAGCGGATGTATTTCGACGTGATCCCCAAGGCGGTGGACGAGTATCACCAGCAATTGCGCGCCTATCCGACTCAGGAACTGGCGGCGCAGCTGAACAACCCGGTCTGGCATATCCATGGTGGCGATGTTCCTGCCTCTACCCTGATCGTACCATTTGGAATGCTGTTGAACCTGGCCAGCGTGTCGGGGGCCGAGGACAAGGAGACGCTGTGGGGCTTTATCCGTCGCTATGCGCCCGAGGCCAGCGCCGAGAGCCATCCCGATCTGGATCAGGCGGCCGGGTTCGCGGTGCGTTACTTCAACGACTTCGTCAAGCCGACGCGGGTCTACCGGGCGCCGACCGAGGCCGAGCGCGAGGCGCTGGTGGAGCTGCGCGCGCAATTGGCAGCCTATGACGGGCCGGTCGAGGACGAGGCGCTGCAATCCATCGTCTATGCGGTGGGCCGCGATCGGTTCGACCCGCTGCGCGCCTGGTTCGGGGCACTTTACGAGGTGTTGTTGGGCGCATCGCAGGGGCCGCGTTTTGGCGGGTTCATCGCGCTTTACGGCATCCCCGAGACCATCGCGCTGATCGACAAGGCGCTGGCGGGTGAGCTGGCCTAAAGATCGCTCATTGCGGAGTTCTTGCCGGGTTTGCGGCGCCGCCTGCTGGCGGGCGCTGCCAACTATGGTAATCTGTGCAGGCCAGAGGCATGGAGGATGGCATGGCGATACCGGATGAAGACCAGTTTCAGGGCCGGATGCATGGCGAACGGCCCGAGCCGAAAGAGCCGGACAGTCTGTGGTGGCGGTTGCTGCACATGATCCTGATTGCGATCATGATCAACCTGGCCCAGACCATCCTGGCGGTTGTGACGGTGGTGCAATTCATCATCATGGCCGTCAGCAAAAGCCAGCCAAACGAGCGGCTGGCGGATTTTGGTACCGATCTGGGCATTTGGATCGCAAAGGCGGCGCGGTTTCAGACGGCGGCGAGTAACGTGAAACCCTGGCCCTGGAGTGATCTGGATTGATCCGGGGGGCTTTGCGCCGCGTATAACTCCTCAGGGAACGAGGAGACACATTATGCGTCAATTTCTGTTCATGCTTGTTTGTTGTGCCGGTCTGGCGGGACCGGTTCAGGCCCAGAGCGACGAGATCGAGACCGTGATCGGCAGCCAGTTCGAGGCCTTTCTGGCAGACGATCTTGTCACTGCATTTACCTATGCCAGCCCGACGATTCGCGACATCTTCAGAACGCCCGAGAATTTCGGTGCTATGGTCCGCAACGGCTATCCAATGGTCTGGCGACCGGCCAAAATTCGTTATCTGGACTTGCAGCAGCGCGAAGGAGCGCTTTGGAAACTGGTGCAGGTGACCGATGCACAGGGGCGGGCGCATTTGCTTGCCTACCAGATGGTTAATCTGGAAAGTGGCTGGAAGATCAACGCGGTGCAGCTTCTGGAAATGCCGCGCCCCTCGGTCTGAGGCAACATCACCGTCACGATGCCATGAGCCGGGATTAATCCCTTTGTCCTACCCATTTGGCGCGTTCGGGTGCGGCCCGGACCCGTCACATGAAAGCGCCTGAGCAGCTTGCCTGCGGCGCGATTGGGAAAGGGATTTGGATGAACAAGGCAATCACCGACGGCATCAACTTTATGCCGCCCGCCTTTCAGCAGGGATTGAACGTGTGGTCGAGTGGCGACGGCACACCGGGATCGGATACCTACGACGGTGCGCCGAATGCCGCCTTTGTTCCGGCGGATGCCGATTTCGGCGGCTGCCTGGAACTGCAAAAGACAGCTTCGGTCCAGAAGTTGCGATATATGGGGCAAACACCGTTGCAGCCCGGCTGCTACCTTCAGATCAAGGTGCGGATCAAGGCGATCAGCGGCAATCTGCCCAGCGTCCGGGTGGCCGGATGGGCCGGCGGCGCGGGCGGCGCTCATGTCGGCGGGGTGACGGAGCAGGGGCCCTCGACCACGCTGACCAGCTATGGCGATGTGGTCGAGGTGACGGGCATCGTGGGATCCGGTAATCGCGGCGGTGTCGACATGGTCTGGGGCGCCTCGGCGCTGTATGGCCATTTCGGCCTTGACCTTGAAGGGTCGAACGGGGGCATTGTCCGGATCGACGATATCGAGATCACGGACATCACCGGCGCATTTCTGCGCGATATGCTGAGCCAGGTCGACGTGCGCGACTATGGTGCGGTGGGCGATGGTGTCACAGACGATTCGGCTGCGTTCGAGGCCGCCGATTCTGCGGCAGGAGGGCGCCGGGTGTTCGTGCCCGCCGGCACGTATTTCCTTGGCCAGACGGTCAGCCTGGCGTCGGAGATCGACTTCGAGGGCACGGTCACCATGCCTGTCGACAAGATGCTGCTGCTGACCAAGAGCTTCGATCTTCCCACCTATATCGAGGCCTTTGGGGACGAGGAAACCGCGTTTCGAAAGGCGTTTCAGGCGCTGCTGAACGGATCGGATCACGAATCGCTGGACATGGGCGGGCGCAACGTGTCGGTCACCGCGCCAATCGACATGCAGGCGGCGGTTCCGAACCGGACCAGTTTTTCCACCCGCCGGGTCATCCGCAATGGTCAGCTGGTCGCTGTCTCTGGTCCCGCATGGGATACGGATACTTATACGTCGCAGGCAACCTATGATCCCAATGACGCACGCAAGCTGAGCAACGTCACGAATGTCGCAAACATCCCGGTGGGGTCTCTGGTTACCGGCGCGGGTGTCGGGCGCGAAATCTATGTGCGCTCAAAGAACGTGGGCGCGGGCGAGATCACGTTGAACGCCCCACTCTACGACGCGGCGGGCACCCAAGTGTTCACCTTTCACAGCTTCAAGTACATGCTGGATTTCAGCGGCTTCAGCTCGCTGTCGAAGTTCAACATGCAGAACATCGAGTTCCAGTGTAACACCCATTGCAGCGGAATTCGGTTGGCACCGTTCGGCTCGACCTTTGCGCTGTATGACTGTTTTGTCAGCCGGCCCAAGGATCGTGGCATCACCTCGATCGGCGGCGGCTGTCAGGGCATGTTGATCGACGGATGCCAGTTCCTGTCGGCGGAGGAGGCGCTCAACGTGCCAGACCGCAGCAGTATCGGGTTCAACACCAATGCCAATGACGTGAAGCTGCGCCATTGCCGAGCAACTCGGTTCCGGCACTTTGGCGTCATGGCCGGGCAGAACCACATGATCCTGGGCAATCATTTCTTCCAGGGTGATGCTGTTGCCAATGGTCCGCGCACGGCAGGGATCGTGCTGATCGGGACCTATTCCAGCGCCACCTTCGCCGAGAATTATGTCGATAATTGCAGTCTGGAATGGACCAACGAACAGGATCCAAACCCGGATTTTACCGGGGGGTTCTCGTTCAGTGCGATGAGCATCACCGACAACATCTTTTTGTCGGGCGAGGTGGCGCCATGGTTCAGCTATATCGTGATCAAGCCACATGGGGTGGGTCATTTCATCAACGGCATGACGGTGACCGGCAACAAGTTCCGGTCGATCAACGGCTATATCGATCGGGCGGAGCGGGTCGATACCAGCTTCTCGGGGCTCAATTTCGACCGCACGCGGGACCTGATCTATCAGGGGAACACCTATCACGGTGTCAGCACGCGCAGTGCCAACCCGTTGCGGCTCGAGGTGGATCAGACCAGCGCATCGGACAACTGGCTGATCAACACCGATGCGACTTTGCCTTTCGGTGCCGAAACGCGCGGTGTCGATGCGGTGGTACCGCAGGGGCCACTGCGGGACTCGGGCGGGGCGGTGGCCTATCTGGCCCCTTATGCACAGGTGCAGCAGGGGACCAATCAGGATCAGCTTCGTCTGCGCTGGAGCGAATCCGTCTCAGGGACCGTTTTCGTAACGGTCCGGGCCGACAAGTAATCCAATCGGGCGGGTAGCATTGGGGCCGCGGTTGCGGCCCCTTTTCCAGTCAGAACTCGCGCCAGAGGCTGAACTTGATGTTGAGGCTTCCGGGCAGGTCGGATTTGCGTTCAAGGCCCAGGACCCACGTCTTTCCCTTGCCGCCCTCGATCAAAAGCGAGGGCGTCACGGTCCAGAACAGCGGGTGGCCCGGCACATAGGCGGTTTCGACCTGCAACATCGGGTCGATACGCCGCGCGGTAGACAGGCCTGCGGTCAGGTCGAGCTTGTAGATGTCGGTTTCGGTGCCGCTCCGTCTTTCCCAAGCTGTGTCAAGCGCAAGCCAGCCATTGCCCCAGCGTGTCTCAAGCCCCTTGCCATAGGAGAGTGTGAGCTTGCTCATCGGTGCCCAGTCGCCTAGCCAGTGATGCGCTCCAAAGCCCAGTTCAGCGGCGAACCGGCCCTTGGAGCCCATGTCCCGGATCGGATAGCGCGCAAAGACCAGGGCATGTCCGGTCACGCCGGGCTGTTCATTGATATCGATGCCCATGGTCAGGCGCTTGGCCAAGCCCCATTCGGCATAGACCGCGGTTTTGTAGTCGGTGAGACCCTGAAACCGGAATAGCGTTGCCGAGACCGAGGTGAACCCGTGCCCCTTTTCGCGCAGCCATGCGCCCGCTGCCGCCGGGCTGGCGGCAACAATGCAGATCCAAACGGCAATCAGCAAGCGGCCCATTCCGCACCCTCCGATGCCAGCCTTGCCGGGATTGGTTAACGATTGGTTAGGGCGGATGTGCCGCAGGAGAGTCAGGCTTTTGCCGTTGTGTACACAGGGTGCGGTGTTATGCTGCGATGCAGCATAAGGAGTCGCCGCATGGGACATGTCATCACGGTCGCACAGCAAAAAGGTGGGTCGGGCAAGACCACGCTGGCGGTGAACCTGGCCGTTGCCTTTGCCCGCGCGGGCAGGCGGGTTGCGTTGATGGATACCGATCCGCAAGGGTCAGCCGGGCGCTGGTTCATGGCGCGGCTCGAAGCGGGAGGCGATCCAGGGCTGGAATTCTCGACCGCTTCGGCCTGGGGCGTCAGCTATGAGGTGCGCAAGCTGGCCAAAGACCATGACATCGTCATCATCGACACGCCACCCAAGGCCGATAGCGACCTGCGTCCGGCGTTGCGCCAGGCGGATCTGGTGCTGATCCCGGTCGCGACCTCGCATCTTGACCTTTGGGCGGTGGAAATGGTGCTCTACCTGGCCGAGCGCGAGGACAAGCCGGCGCTGATGGTGATGACCCGCAATCGCCCCGGTACGCGACTGGCGCAGGATGTGGCGACCAAGGCGCAAGAGCTGAAGGCCGAACTGGCGAAATCGGCACTGGCAAACCGTGTAACCTATGCCGAAACACTGGGGCATGGTCGCGCCGCGCTGGAGGCGCCCAAGGGTCCGGCTCATGGCGAAGTAACTGGTTTAATGCGGGAAATCGAGGCCGCTCTGGGGTTATGAGAACCCAAGACCTGTGCTAGGCTGGCCCTGCATTCGCAGGAGAAACCCCATGCCCAAGATCGTCAAAGCTGCCCCTGTTCAGACCGTTATCACCACCTTTGAGATGACGCCCGGTACCTGTCAGGACCTGCTAGAGGCGCTGACCGAGGCCTATGCCGATTTCATCTCGAAACAGCCCGGTTTCGTCGCGGCCGGCCTGCATGTGAACGATGCGCAGACCCGTATCGCCAACTATTCGCAATGGCAGCGGCGCGAGGATTTTCTGGCCATGCTGCGCACGCCCGAAATGCGCGAGCGCAATCGTCGCATCAACGAGATGTGCAAAAGCTTCGAGCCGGTGATGTACGAGGTGGCCGAGACCTTCGACAGCGACTGAAAGCTGTCCTGATCTGGATCAAGGTTCGTTCGGGCTAGCCGGGGCATTCTGTCGCTATTCCCAAACGGAGGCGCGACACATGTATCACAACATCCTTGTTCCGATCTCGTTCGATGCCGAACGCGACGTATCCGGTCCGCTGAAACTGGCCAAACTTCTGGCCACACCTGAAGCGCGGGTCACCCTGCTGCATGTGGTCGAACATATTCCGGCCTATGCGATCTCGTACATGCCGACCGATTACCTGGCCGAGGCGCGCAAGGCGCTGAAAAAGGAGCTCGATGCGCTGGCCGCCCAGCTTCCCAACGCCACCGGTGTTCTGGTCGAGGGGCATTCGGGGCGCTCGATCCTGGATTGGGCCGAGGCGAACAATCCCGACCTGATCATCATCTCTTCGCACCGCCCCGGCATGCAGGATCTGCTGTTGGGGTCCACCGCGACCCAGGTTGTGCGCCACGCGCAATGCGCGGTACATGTTGTGCGTTGATCAGGCGGTCGATGCGTCGAATTACTCTTGTTTAGCGAGAATCATTGGGTGATACATTCACCCAATGATTGTCTCTCTCGCAGTTCTCGCCGGTTCGCTGCTTTTGCTGGGCTGGTCCTTGCTGACCTTTGGTCCGATCCTGACGCCGCTCATGCTGGCGGCGGCGCTGGGCGTTGTTATCGGCTTGGTTCTGGTGCTGCGTCAGAGGCTGCGCAGAGCGCCGGTCTGGATCGTCATCGACGGGTCGAACGTGCTTTATTGGCGGGACGAAACCCCCAGCCTGCACACGGTGCGCCAATGTGTCGAAGGGTTGGTACGCAATGGCTGGACCCCGCTTTTGTGGTTTGATGCCAATGTGGGGTACCTCGTCGGATCGCAATATATGGGGCCGCACGAATTGTCGCGGGCGCTGCGCTATCCGGCGTCTTATATCAATGTGGCGCCCAAGGGTACGCCTGCGGACCCGCTGCTGATCGAACAGGCCGAAGAACTGGGTGCACGGATCGTGACCAACGATCGGTTTCGCGATTGGGTCGAGACCTATCCGCAGGTCGCCGACCCTGACCTGTTTCTGCGTGGCAGCGCCACGGGAGAGGGTGTGTCGCTGCGTTTCGCCGAGGAGCCTGCGCGAAAGCGGGCCTAGGCCGCGAGATCCTTGGCGCTCAGCTGCACCGCTCTGCCGAAACCCGCGTTCAGCAGGCCATCGGTGACGATGAAGCGGACAAAGCGGAAATCACCGAAATCGGCATAAAGCCCCGCTTTGGGTCTCAGGGCCAGATAGCGGGCCCGCAAGGTATCGTGCTCGGATGTGCCGCGTAAGACCTGTCGCGCGGTGCAATGCAGGGTCAGACGCGGATGGGTCAGCGGGTCACCCTTGAGGCCCGGCTCTCCGATCAGCAGGGCACAGGCCGGGGTCGCCTCCAAAGCGGCGGTATGGGCGGCAAGGGATGAGATCAGCGAGACGGGCATGCCCTGCGCATCGGTGGCCAGCGCGATGCGGCTGACCGAGGGGGTCAGGCCGTCCGATTGCAGCACCGCCAGCGCGGCGTGCCGCGCGGCGTCGATCAGGGCGCGGGCCTGGGCGCGGGCCGCAGTATCGGCGGACAGATAGGGGTCGGTCATGATGGGCTCTGGCGCAGATAGGCAAAGCGATAGGCCAGCGCTACGCCGCCCGCCCCGCCCAGGATATTGCCCAGTGTGACCCAGAGCAGGTTCGACAGCGCCGCGCCGGACGTCACCTTGGCCCCTGCCAGCATGCCTTGCGGGATCAGGTACATATTGGCCACCGAGTGTTCCAATCCCAGCAGCACGAACCCCGAGATAGGCCAGAGAATGGCTAAGATCTTGCCCGCCGCCGTGCGCGCGGCAAAGGTCAGCCAGACCGCGAGGCAGACCAGCGCATTGCACAGAACCCCGCGCATGAAGGCCGCGCCGGGGTCCAACGCCGCTTTGCCGCGCGCGATGGCCTGCGCGGTCTCGCCCATCGGCCCGTCCAGCAGGCCCGTCAGGCCAAAAGCCAGCGCCAGCCCGACCGCGCCCAGTAGATTGCCCAGATAGACCAGGCCCCAGTTACGCAACAATGCGGCCAGCGTGATCCGCCGGTCCACCGCAGCCATGACCATCAGCGCGTTACCGGTGAACAGCTCGGCGCCGCCAACGATGACCAGGATCAGCCCCAGAGAGAACACCACCCCGCCCAGAAACCGCGCCGGGCCAAAGCCCGAATCCGCTCCGGTCATCACCATCGTATAGGCCGCGCCGCCAAAGCCGATGAAGGCCCCCGCCAGCACCGCCAGCGTCAGCGTCTGCGCGGCGCTTAGCCCGGCCTTGGCCACACCTGCGGTTTCCACCAGTCGGGCAATTTCGGCGGGCTTATAGGCATCTAGCCCGGTGGGGTTCGTATCGCTCATATGCGTAGCCTAGCCATGGTTCCTCTGTCTGTACATTGATGCCGATCAAGGCGCGGTTCAGTCCGCGCCCAAGGTCAATGTCACCCTGTCGCCGGCAAACCAGGTGCGACCGTACTCCACAGGCTGCCCGTCGGGATCGACATTGATCCCGGTAGAAAACATCAGCGGCGCCCCCTCGTTCAAACGCAGGTGCAGTGCCTGGGTGGCGGTGGCGGGCCGGGCTGTCAGGCGGGTCGAGAACCGGGTAAAATCCGCGACGCCCAATCTTTGCAGGGCGGCGGTGACGGATCGGGTCTCAGCCAACACCTCGGGAAGGCCGGGGAAACGGGCGGCAGGAAACACGCTCTGGAACACGGCGATGGGCTGGCCATCAGCCAGCGATAGCCCGTCATAGACATGCACCTGGGCGCCGGGCGGCAGACCAAGCGCCTCGGCCTCGGCCACGTCGGCAGCGCGGGTGGTCAGCGCCAGGATGCGCTTGCCGGGGATGCGGCCTCCGGCGGCGATGTTCTTGTGAAACCGCACCCGCTTGCCGATGGCGTAATCGGTGGGACGGGCGGCCACAAAGACGCCCGCGCCGCGCCGCGCATGCACCAGCCCCTGATCGGCGAGATCGGCCAGCGCCCGGCGCACCGTGTGCCGGTTGACGCCATGGGTCGCGGCCAGCTGTGCTTCGGTCGGCAGTTGGTCGCCTTCGCCATAACGGCCCTCGGCGATGTCTTCGGTCAGGCTCAGCGCGATGGTTTTCCAGACGGGGCTGCGGCTCATGTCATTAAAACTTCATCGTTGCGTGGATTGCGAGTCGCAGACTGGCTCGCTAATATTTGTCTAGTTGTATAGTTAATGTAGACAACCGGGCCAAGAGGCTTTTATGGCAGATCAAGAGAAAGAGACGGCGGCGCGGCAGGGCTGGATGGGCCTTCTGGCCCGCGCGCCCGAGGCGGCGCTGCTGGCGCTCTGGGACCGGGTCGAGGAGCGCCCCGCCTATGACTGGCTGCGCGCGCCCGAAACCGGTGGCGTGATGGTGCGCGGCCGCGCCGGTGGCACCGGCGCCCCCTTCAACCTGGGCGAGATGACGGTGACCCGCTGCGCCCTGGCACTGCGCGATGGCACGGTGGGGCATGCCTATGTCCAGGGCCGCTCGCGTGCCAGGGCCGAAGCGGCGGCGCTGATCGACGCGCTGATGCAGACCGCCGCCGCCGACACCATCCGCGCCTTGGTGCTGGACCCGCTGGCGGCGCAGGTGGCCGAGCGCGCCGAGACCCGCGGCGCCCGTGCCGCCGCCACCAAGGTCGAATTCTTCACGCTGGTCAGGGGAGAGGATTGATGGACGGATCGAGCCTTTATGCCGGTGGCTTCCGCGATGCGCCTGTCGATGCGGCGCATGCCTTTCGTGCCGCGATGACCGCCATGGCGCGGCCCGGTGACATCCGCAGGATCGCGGGTGCCGCGCCGCCCGCGCCGCTTTCGGTTGCGGCGGGCACATTGTTGCTGACGCTCTGCGACCCGGAAACGCGGGTGCACCTGGGTGGGGCGGCGGACAATGACGCGGTGTGCCAGTGGCTGAGCTTTCACACCGGCGCGCCACTGGTCGATGCGGCAGAGGCCGATTTTGCGCTGGGCAGCTGGGCCGACCTGATGCCGCTGTCGCAATACCGGATCGGCTCGCCGGAATATCCCGACCGCTCGACCACGTTGATCGTCGAATGCGACCGGCTGGAGAACACCGGAGCCGTGCTCAGCGGGCCGGGTATCCGCGACACGGCGCGCCTGTCGCTGCCGGATGCGGGCGCGTTGCAGGGCAACGCGATGCTTTACCCGCTGGGCTGCGATTTCTTCTTCACCTGCGGCGACCGGGTTGCGGCCCTGCCGCGCAGCACCACCATCCGCGCGGAGGGTTAGGCCATGTATGTTGCCGTCAAAGGGGGCGAGCGCGCCATCGAGAACGCCCATGCCTGGCTGGCCGAGGAGCGGCGGGGCGATACGTCGGTCGCCGAACTCTCCCTCGACCAGATCCGCGAACAATTGAGCCTTGCGGTCAACCGGGTGATGGCCGAGGGCTCGCTTTACGATCCCGATCTGGCCGCGCTGGCGATCAAGCAGGCGCGTGGCGATCTGATCGAGGCGATCTTTCTGATCCGCGCCTATCGCACCACCCTGCCGCGCTTTGGTGCGAGCCGGGCGGTGGATACGGGCGCGATGGCCTGCGACCGGCGGATCTCGGCCACGTTCAAGGACGCGCCGGGCGGGCAGGTTCTGGGGCCGACCTTCGACTATACCCATCGCCTCTTGGATTTCAAACTGGCCGCCGAGGGCGCAGTGCCGCCCGCGCCAAGCGCGCCCCCGCGCCGCGAACCCACGCCGCATATCACCGAGTTCCTGGGGCAGGAGGGGCTGATCCAGCCCGAACCCGAGAGCGAGGCCGCGCCGCGCGACCTGACCCGCGAACCGCTGGAGTTTCCCGCCGATCGCGCCCTCCGCCTGCAATCGCTGGCGCGCGGCGACGAGGGGTTTGTGCTCGGCATGGCCTATTCCACCCAGCGTGGCTACGCCCGTAACCACGCCTTTGTGGGCGAGCTGCGCATCGGGCGGGTGGCGGTCGAGATGGAGATCCCCGAACTGGGCTTTGCCATCGAGATCGGCGAGATCGAGCTAACCGAATGCGAGACGGTGAACCAGTTCAAGGGATCCAAGACCGAGCCGCCGCAGTTTACCCGGGGCTATGGGCTGGTGTTCGGTCAGTCCGAGCGCAAGGCGATCTCGATGGCGCTGGTCGACCGCGCCCTGCGCTGGCAGGAACTGGGCGAGGACAATCTTGGCGCCCCTGCGCAGGACGAGGAATTTGTGCTGAGCCATTGCGACAACATCCAGGCGACCGGGTTCCTGGAGCATATCAAGCTGCCCCATTACGTCGATTTCCAGTCGGAACTGGAACTGGTCCGCAAACTGCGCCGCGAGGCGGAAGAGCGCATCGTGCCAAGGGAGGCCGCGGAATGATCTCAATCGCCTCCACTGTCTCCGCCGCCAAAGGAATCCCCGCCGAAATCGGACGAATGCCAACCTCCGCCCGGGGCGTCGGGATGGGTATGCGAGCGGTGTTCGCGGCCGTCAGGCCCGGTCCAGATCCAAACGCCGCTGTCGTCTTGGCGAAGGGTGTCGCGCCGCCGTCTCCTCCATGCCGCATCTATCCAGCAGATCAGAATCGTAACAAGCAACAATATCGCTGCGAAAACAATGACCTCCAAAGCGTCTCCTTTCAGAAGGCGGGTTCCTGAATGTCTGACTACAACTTCGCCTATCTCGACGAACAGACCAAGCGGATGATTCGCCGCGCCATCCTCAAGGGGCTGGCTGTACCGGGATATCAGGTGCCCTTTGCTAGCCGTGAGATGCCGATGCCCTATGGGTGGGGCACCGGGGGCGTGCAGGTCTCGGCCGCGACACTGACGCCCGAGGACCGGTTGAAGGTGATCGACCAGGGCGCTGACGACACCACCAACGCGGTGTCGATCCGCAAGTTCTTTGAACGCACGGCTGGAGTGGCCACGACTGAAGCGACGCAGGAAGCGACGGTAATCCAGACCCGCCACCGCATCCCCGAGGCTGAGCTGACCGAGGACCAGATCCTTGTCTATCAGGTGCCGATCCCCGAACCGCTGCGCTTTCTGGAGCCGCGCGAGACCGAGACCCGCAAGATGCACAGCCTTCAGGAATACGGGCTGATGCACGTGAAGCTTTACGAAGATATCAGCCAGCATGGCGCGATCTCGACCGCCTATGCCTATCCGGTGCGGGTGGCCGAGCGCTATGTGATGGACCCCTCGCCAATCCCGAAATTCGACAATCCCAAGATGGAGATGGCGGCGATCCAGCTCTTTGGCGCCGGGCGCGAGCAGCGCATCTATGCGGTGCCGCCCTATACCCGCGTGGTCAGCCTCGATTTCGAGGACTACCCGTTCGAGGCGACAAAGGCCGAGCACGCTTGCGACTTGTGCGGTTCAGAAGACAGCTATCTGGACGAGGTGATCATGGACGATGCGGGCGGGCGGATGTTCGTGTGTTCGGACACCGATTACTGCCGCACGCGCTGCGAGGAGGTGGCATGAGCGGTGCGGTCGGAGCAGGGGAAAAAATTTCGACGAAATTTTTTGGACAGGATTTCGGAGAAATCCTGGGCGCGGGAGGTGAGCGATGAGCCCTTTGTTGCAGGTCGCGGGGATCGAGAAGCGCTATGGCGCGCGGATCGGTTGCGCGGATGTGAGTTTCGATCTCTATCCCGGCGAGGTGATGGGGATCGTGGGTGAGAGCGGGTCCGGAAAGTCGACCTTGCTGAACTGTCTTGCGGGGCATCTGGCGCCCGACGCGGGGCAGGTGATCTTTGATACCCGGCACATGGGGCCGGTGGATACGGTCACCATGTCGGAACCCGAGCGGCGGATGTTGTCGCGCACCGACTGGGCCTTTGTTCATCAGCATGCCCGCGACGGGCTGCGCATGTCTGTCTCGGCGGGCGGCAATATCGGTGAACGGCTGATGGCGGTGGGCGACCGGCACTATGGCCGTATCCGCGCGGCCGCGCTCGACTGGCTGGACCGCGTCGAGATCGACGGCGCACGGATCGACGACCGGCCTTCGGCCTTTTCCGGCGGCATGCAGCAGCGTTTGCAGATCGCGCGCAACCTGGTGACCGGGCCGCGGCTGGTGTTCATGGACGAACCTACGGGGGGGCTCGACGTGAGCGTGCAGGCGCGGCTTCTCGACCTCTTGCGCGGGCTGGTGCGGCGGATGGGGCTGAGCGCCATCATCGTCACCCATGACCTGGCGGTGGTGCGGCTGTTGGCCGACCGGCTGATGGTGATGAAGGACGGGCGCGTGGTCGAGAGCGGTCTGACCGATCAGGTGCTGGACGATCCGCAGCATGGCTATACGCAACTGCTGGTGTCGAGCGTGTTGCAGGTCTGAGGGGGTGCTGCCCCCGCGCCTGCGGCGCTCCCCGGAGTATTTGGGGCGAAATGAAAGGGATTTGGGATGATCGACATCCGTGATGTGAGCAAGAGTTTCACCCTGCACAATCAGGGCGGCGCGGTGATCCGGGTGATGGAGGGCGCTTCGCTTCATGTGGCGCCCGGCGAATGCGTTGCGCTGACCGGAGCGTCGGGGGCGGGCAAGTCCACCCTGATGCGGGTGATCTATGGCAATTACCTGGCGGCCTCGGGCTTTGTCCTCGTGGGCGGGCTGGATGTGACCCGGGCCGAGCCGCGCGAGATCCTGCGATTGAGGCGCGAAGTGCTGGGTTATGTCAGCCAGTTCCTGCGGGTGGTGCCAAGGGTGCCGACGGTCGAGGTGGTGGCCGAACCGCTTCTGGCGCTGGGCGTGGAGCCCGACACGGCGCGGGCGCGGGCCGAGGCGCTGCTCAGGCGGCTCAACATTCCCGAACGGCTCTGGTCGCTGAGCCCCACCACCTTTTCCGGCGGCGAGCAGCAGAGGGTGAACATCGCGCGCGGCTTTACCCATGCCTATCCGGCGCTGTTGCTGGACGAGCCGACCGCAAGCCTCGATGCCGAAAACTGCGCCGTGGTGCTCGAATTGATCGAGGAGGCCAAGGCGCGGGGCGCGGCCATCGTCGGCATATTTCATGATGTCGAGGCGCGGGCGCGGGTTTGCGACCGGGTGGTCGATGTCTCGGGCTTTACCCCGGGGGTCGCGGCATGAGTCCTGTGCCGGTGATCGCGGTTGTCGGCCCGTCGGGCGTGGGCAAGGACAGCGTCATGGCTGCGCTTGCCGCGCGTGACCCGGGATTGCGCCTGATCCGGCGGGTGATCACCCGGCCGGAAGAGGCGGGCGGCGAGCCGTTTACCGGCGTCTTACCGCAGGAATTCAAGGCGATGCGTGCGGCGGGCGGGTTTGCCCTTTGCTGGCAGGCGCATGGGCTGAGCTATGGCATCCCGATGCCCACGGATACGGAACACGCGGGCGCAAGGGCGCTGCTGGTCAACCTGTCGCGCGGCGTGCTCTTGCGCGCGCAGGAGGTGTTCCAACCCTTTGCCGTGCTGTCCCTGACGGCCCGGCCCGAGGTGCTCGCGGTGCGGCTGGCCGCACGCGGGCGCGAGGATGCGGCCGATCAGGCGCGGCGGCTGGGGCGTGCCGACATGACCCTGCCCGAGGGGCTGCGCCGGGTGATCACGGTCGACAATTCAGGCCCGCTCGACGACACGGTCGAGGCGGTTCTGGCCCATCTTCAGCGGGAAAGCGCGTAGCGATGGATCAGGTGAAACCGGCCATCCCCAGCCTCGCCAACCAGGGCCAGATCACCCAAGGTGAAGGGCACCGGCAGCAAGGGGCCGAGGCGCTGCCGCAACAGGGTCTGCGCCTGTGCCAGCATGGCCTCGTCCAGCCGCCCGGTCAGGGTGATGTGAAAACGGAACTGGTCGAGCACATAGGGATAGCCCCAGCGTTCCAGATGCGCGTCCTGCGCCGGGCTGAGCCGGGTGGCCCGGCGGCGCTCCAGTTCCTGCGGGGTGGCGGGCGCGCGAAAGCGGTCCAACTCGGTGACACAGGCCGCCGCCAGTGCGTTCAGCGCGCTCAGATCTCCCAGCGGGCGCAGCGCCAGGAACCGGCCCAGCCGGGCGATCTCCAGCCCCTCCAGCGTCACCGCCGGGCGGTTGGCGGCCAGTACCGCACAGGCCTGGTGCAGCGCATCCGCGTCCTGCCCCTCAGCCAGGCGAAAGGGCGGTTTCATCGTGGCATGCAGCCCGTATTTGCGTGGCGTCGCGGTCAAAGCGGCCACATCCAGACCGGTACCCTCGGGGTGCGCCAGTTCCTGCCCGGTTTCGACATCCCAACCCAGCCATGCGGCACCGAACCACGTCCAGGCCTCGGACGCAGCTGGCAGGAAATAGATCGCGTATCGCAGGAATGTCACATTGGCCTCCTATGTCGTGGCCTTCACCCATGCCCCAACCAGATGAAGTTCAGATGACAGATGAAATGATCCTTGCCAATGCCACGCTGGTTCTGCCCAGCGAGACCGTGACCGGCAGTCTGCGGGTGGTGAATGGAACCATCATCGAGATCGACCAGGGCGCGCGCGTGCCCGCAGGCGCCATTGATTGCGGCGGCGATATGCTGGCGCCGGGGCTGGTGGAATTGCATACCGACAATCTGGAGCGCCATATCCAGCCGCGCCCCAAGGTCGACTGGCCACATGCCGCCGCCATTCTGGCGCATGACGCGGAACTGGCAGGTACCGGCATCACCACGGTGTTCGATGCGATGCGGGTGGGCTCGATCCCCTCGGGCGCTGGGCGTTACCTGAAATACGCGCGCAGCCTGTCGCGCGAGCTGTGGCAACTGCGCGAGGCGGAGGCGCTGAAGATCAGCCATTTCCTGCATCTGCGGGCAGAGATCTGCTCGGAAACCCTGGCCGAGGAGTTGGACGAGTTCACGCCTGAAGACCGGGTCGGTCTCGTCTCGCTGATGGATCACACGCCGGGCCAGCGGCAGTTCCGCGACATGGCCAAGCTCGAAGCCTATATGAAGGGCAAGAACGCGATGGACGACGACACGTTCCTGCAACATGTCAGCCATCTGAAAATTCTGCGCGACCGCAATGGCGACCGGCACGAGGCCGAGACGGTCAAGGCCGCCGGGCGACTGGGTTCTGTGTTGGCAAGCCATGACGACACCACACCCGAACAGGTGGCGGTCTCGGCCGGTCACGGCATCCGGCTGGCCGAGTTTCCCACCACGATCGAGGCGGCCGAGGCCTGCCATGCACATGGGATAAAGGTGATCATGGGGGCGCCTAACCTGATCCGGGGGGGATCGCATTCCGGCAATGTGGCCGCGTCGGATCTGGCCGAACGCGGCCTGCTCGACATTCTCAGTTCTGACTATGTGCCATCGGCCCTGTTGCTGTCGGCGCTGCGTCTGGGAGAGTGCTGGGGCGACATGGCGCGCGGCCTGGCCACGGTGACGCGGGCACCGGCGCGTGCAGTCGGCTTGAATGATAGGGGCGAGATCGCGCCGGGGCTACGCGCCGATCTGATCCGGTTCCGCATGCGCGAAGGGGTGCCAGCGTTGCAATCGGTCTGGTCGCAGGGGCGCCGGGTAGCCTGAGCGTTCAGGGTCGGACAAATTTCGCCTGTCCGGGCGCGTGCTGCACAGGAACCTGAGCCTCCATGCTGGCCGCGGCCAGCGTGGTGCCGCAGGCGACACCGTCCAGATCCGCGTCGTTACGGAGGTGATAGCCAGGTTCGCCGTGCCGCGCCTCTGGCAGGCCCGCGAGGGCCGCGAATTCGCATCCGGCCAGCGCAGCGATATGGCGCAAGGCCAGTTCGGGCGGATAGGGGCTGGTACGAATGTAGACGCCAAGGGCCGTCGATCCCGCGATCACCGGCAGGCTGGCCAGCAACAACAGGATTCGCAGGGGCGACAGCGCCTTTGCACGGGTCCGTTCTGCCCGGCGCTGGCACCGGGTCTGCTTTTTCGAGACCTCGGGATAGAGCGCCTCTCGGATGGCTTGCAACTCGGTCATGGGTGGATCGTGACACCTGAATATGGCGGCGGCATGGCGTGCAAGGGCCGGGATCGGGGAGTTTCTATAAGTATATGAAAATAATGAGATTAATAAACACTTCTCCCGTACTTGTGCCCTGCCTTGCGCCACCACATCTACCACCTGGTTTCAACCCATGCTCAAAGGAGCACCCCCATGCGCAGCCTTATCCTTGCTGCAACCCTGCTATCCGCCGCGATCCCTGTTCTGGCTGACGAGGTGACCGGTACCATCCTCGCCTTCGACCGGGTCGATGGCCTTATCGTTCTTGAGGACAAGACCATCTGGTCGCTGGAATTCGTTGACGAGATTCCAGAGGATCTGGCCGCTGGGGACGAAGTCCATATCGTTTTCGAAAGCGCGGGCGAGGACGGAATCACCAAAATCAACGCCATTCATCGCAAGTGAGAAACCTGTCCCGAAGCGGCCTTGCGCGCTTCGGGATACACATCCGCGCCAAAGAATGATGGCGATCCCACGAGGACTCGAACCCCGAACCTGCTGATTAGAAGTCAGCTGCTCTATCCAGTTGAGCTATGGGACCGCTTGGCGCCTGTTATGCCACGCAAACATGGGGGGTCAAGCGGCCCCGCGCAGATCGAGGGTCATGAAGGTGGACCAGGGATCCTCTGCATACCCTTCGAAGGGGCCGCATTCGGCGAAACCATAGATTTCGTAAAGCCGCCGTGCCGGCAGGAAATCATCGGTCGATCCGGTCTCCAGATAGATGCCGGAGGCGCCTTGGTTGCGGGCATGGTCGAGCAGGAATTCGAGCATTGCGCGTCCCGCGCCCGTGCCGCGTGCCTCGGTCAGGGTGTGCATGGATTTCAACTCCAGCGCGCCGTCCGACAGCGTTTTGAGCGCGCCCATACCAATCGCGGTGCCCGTCTGACGCAGCAGGAAAAACGCCACATCGGGGCTGTCGAGGCCGCTGCCGTCCAGCACATGACAGCTCTCTTCGGGCGATTGAGACGCCATCAACGCCACATGGCGTGCGATCAGCGCCACCGCCTCGGGTGCGGACGGGCTGGCCTGCTCTATGGTGAATTCGGACAAAGTGCCCTCAGTGGGTCCAGGGGCCGCGCCGGTCGGTGGCGAAATTCTCGCCATAGCCGCGTGCGCGCAGGTTGGGCTTGCGCTTGTGCGGCTCAGTGACAGTAACTTCAATCCCATGAGACTTTGCGTAATCCAGCGCCTCTTCCTTGGTGTCGAACCGAAGCCGGACCTGGGACTGGGTGTCGCTGGAAGAGGTCCAACCCATCAGCGGATCGACCTCGCGTGCCGAACCGGGGGCGTATTCCAGAACCCATTTGCGGGTCTTGGCCATGCCCGAGGTCATGGCATTCCGGGCGGGCTGGTAGATCCGTGCGCGCATCATGTACTCCGTCGTCTTCGGCTGGTTCCTATATGCGCGCATCGACGGGCTCGGGCAAGGCCGATTTCCGCGACCGCTCGTCGCCTGATGCAAGGCACCAACGCCTTGCATTGCGCAGAGAATGGCAGGCCGGACCCGACCCTCCGTCGGATAGATTTGCGCGAACCGTTTTTGAGACAGCCAGCTAGACCGGCCCGATTATCTGCCTTACCAATCAATCATGGACAATGAACGGGTATCCCGACGCCTTTCTGCCATTCTGGCCGCTGATATCGTCGGATATTCGCGGCTGATGGCCGAGGATGAATCCGCAACGCTGAACGCGCTGAACCGGCACCGGCGCGAGGTGTTCGACCCCTGCGTGTCCCGCAACAATGGCCGCATCGTCAAGCTGATGGGCGACGGCGCGCTTGTTGAATTCCTGAGCGTATCCAACGCCGTGCAATGCGCCACCGAGATCCAGCAAACCATGGTCAACCTGGACGAGTCCGGGGGTATCTCCCTCAGGATCGGCGTCAACTTGGGCGACGTCATCCTGCAGGATGAAGACATCTTTGGCGATGGCGTGAACGTTGCCAGTCGGCTGGAGCAGTTGGCACAGCCGGGCGGGGTTTGCGTCTCTTCGGTGGTGCAGGAAAGCGTTGGCGGTCGTCTTGGGATCACCTTTCAGGACGGCGGGCAGGTCTCGGTCAAGAATATCGACCGCGCCTTGCGCGTCTATCATTGGCATCCGCAGGATGCCCCGCCCCCGCCAAGGGGAACGGTAAAATCTGAAAAACCGCGCGAACCCGGCTATGCCATCGCGGTTCTGCCGCTGGACAACATGTCGGGCGACCCCGAGCAGGAGTATTTCTCGGACGGGATCAGCGAGGATATCATCACAGACCTGTCCAAGGTGTCGGGCCTGACCGTCATCGCCCGCAACTCCAGTTTCGCCTACAAGGGCAGGTCCATCGACCTGCGGGTGGTCGGGCGCGAGCTGGGTGTCACCCATGTGCTGGAAGGCAGCGTCAGGCGCGCGGGCCAGCGCGTCCGCATCACAGCCCAGCTGATCGACACCAAAGACGGCAGCCATGTCTGGGCCGACCGCTACGACCGGGACCTGACCGATATTTTCGCAGTGCAGGACGAAGTGACGCTGGAAATCGTCAAGGCGCTGAAGGTTTCGCTATCCTCTCGCGAACGCGCGAATATCGCCGATGTCGGCACATCGAATATCGAGGCGCATGAAGATTACATGCGCATGCGCGGCTTCCTGTTCTTTCCCGGCATGAATGCCGAAGGCTGGCGCAAGGCCGTCGCCTATGGCGAGCGCGCGATTGCCCGCGACCCCGGCTATGCCGACGCCTATGGCATGCTGGCCCTCATGCACCTGCTGGACTACCACAACCGCTGGTCCGGCACGCCCTCGGAAGAGGCGATGCAAAAAGCGGACAGCCTCGTGCGGCGCAGCTTGGAGCTTGGCCCAGACAATATCTGGTCCAACAACGCCTATGCCGCCATCGCGCGCTGGCAAGGCAAACTGGACGAAGCGGTTCAGGCGTTGGACAGGGCGATGACCAAAAGCTCGGATTATGCGTTGGGCTGGTTCACAAGGGGTGAGATCGAGATTGCCCAGGGCAGGCTTGACGATGCGATCGAGCATCTCGAACGCGCGATCCGGCTGGATCCGTCGTTTCGGCACCAGTTCATGCAATTCCTTGCCATGGCCCATTTTCTCAAGGGCAGCTTCGAGACTGCGGCGCTGTTTCTGAAGGAACGGGTGTTCTTGGTAAAGGACACCGATATCGGGCGAGCCTGGCTGGCCTCGGCCCTTGGTCACCTGGGCGAGGGGAAAGAGGCCCGCCGCATCTGGCTGGAGATGCTGGAGATCAACCCGTCATTCGATATTCGGACCCGGCTGGCCCGGCTGACCCTGACCGACCCCGCCCACGAGCGGTTGGTTCTGCAAGGCCTGGAACTGGCGGGCCTTTCCGGGGACACTTGATCGCGCGGGGATCGGCCCGGCAAAGAAAAAAGCCCCCGCGTGGGGGCTTCCTCAGAAATTCGCGAAAACCACCGGCGCATGTGTCCGGTGGTTGAACTGGCTCAGGCCAGTTGCAGGTTGGTCGCGCTCTGGCGGCCGTCGCGGCCTTCTTCCAGGTCGAAGGTCACGGCTTGACCGTCATCCAGCGAACGAATGCCGGCGCGTTCAAGTGCGGTGATGTGCACGAACACGTCCTTGGAACCGCCCTCGGGCGCGATGAAGCCGAAGCCTTTAGTTGAGTTGAACCATTTCACAGTGCCATTGGCCATTGTGATGTCTCCATTATGTTTCGTTGCCCGCAGAATGCGACAACCCGGCCTGTCAGTTCGAAATCGAGGACTGTGGCCAAATTGGAGAACAGTAGGTCGAGATAGAAATACGTAGCACGTCTCACATGGTCCCTTGTGGCGCACAAATCAAGGGAATTCGCTTGAAAGCGCAAAAGAATCTCAGGGCGCTGCTGGTCCCCGGCGTTTTGTGGGGTGGAAAGCGGCCTCAGGTCTCCAGCCCATCCAATTGTCCCTGTGGGCTACGGACCGCGCTCGCCAGTGCCTCCGCCAGATGCTGATGTGACGCCGGCAGAACCGGGCAGCGAGAACAGATATTGGGTTGGGGCGCGAGGCTCGCCGCTCGCTGCAGCGCGTCCCTGGCTGCGTCCTCGTCGCCCGCGGCCCGCAGCGCTTGGCCGCGCAAGATATGCATCGCCCGGTCCTTGGGTCGGGTGTCGGCCGCCAGCCGTGCATCTTCTGCGGCCAGATCGTAGCGTCCGCCGCAGTAATAGGCTGCGGCCCGCAGGAAGCGCCGATAGGGGATCATCGGATTGTGAACCTGCCGTTGCAGCAACAGTCCGTACTTTTCTGCGGCCTTGTCGAAATCGCCTTCGGCCATCAGGATATGCGCCTCCAGTTCGTGGTTCTCCGAATAGGCCGGGTTCAGGTCGAGACTGCGTTGCAGATCGGCCCGGGCGCCTGCCACGTCAGACAGGCAATTGATCCGATAGAGGCCCCGGGTCCAGAACACATAGTCGCTCCCCGGGTTCTGTTCGATCGCGGTATCCAGGTCGTCGGCCAGCTGCGCCAGCAGTTCCGGGGGCAAGGTCCTGTAGCGCGCGGCATGGGTCATGATCTCGGCCTCGGCGCGCATCGCCAGGGACACGCCGTCGCGCGGGTTCATCCGGATCGCGCGTTTCATCAGCCGCAGACCGTCGATCCAGTCCTCGTAGGTCAGCCGGTAATAGGCATTGGCCGCCCGCGCCCTCAGCTCCGAGACGCTCAGTTCCTCTTCTGGGATATGGGCCAGGCGGTCACCATCAAAAGCGTTGGTCTGGATGCGCAGGTCGGCCTCGGCGCGCTCCAGCACAACATCGCAGAAATCGAAGATGTCCGTCGTGTCCCGGTCATAGCTTTCGGACCAGACCGGTCGGCCTTCGGAGCGCAGGACCAGTGAAAGGCTCAGACGCCCGCGACCGCCCGCAACCCGTAGCCGGCTTCGAAGGTCGTAAGTGGCGTTTTCCACTGGCCTGTTGGCGGCGTCCAGAACCACGACACCCTGCCGCCGCGACATGCGGATCACCAACTGGTCGTGCAAATCGCCCGCCAGTGCTGCGGTTTCGGCATCCAGCGGGGCGTGTTCGATGGCGGCGACCGCGATCGAGGTGATCTGGTCCGGATCGGCCTTGCGCTGGTGCTTTGGCCGCCATTGGTACAGCCGAACCGGCTGGGCGATGTTCTTCAGCCGGAACGTTCCCGCATCCTTCAACCCGCTTGCGAGCGGGCCTGACAATTGCCGGAACAGATCCTCGGACACCATCAACCCGCCGGGGGGTGCCTCTGCCTCGATCCGCTGGGCGATATTGAGCCCCGATCCATAGAAATCCTCGCCGTCCGACACGATCTCGCCAATATGCGCACCGATACGAAGCTTCAGTTCGGTTTCGGTCTGAAGCTTTGCCTGAAGGCTCATGGCGCAGTCCACGCAGGCCGATACACTGGTGAAGGAAATGATCCACCCATCGCCAAGGCGTTTCAGAACGCGGCCCGCATGAGTTTCGACTGCGGGTTCCAGCAGCTCCAACCGAAGGCTGCGAACCGCCTCGATGGTCTGGTCCTGATCTGTTTCCATCATCGCGGAGTAGCCGACAATGTCGGCAAACATCAGGACGGCAAGCTGGCTGTGCATCGGCGCTCCCTGTTGCGTCGTTCAAGTCTATGGGATCGTGGCCTGCTGTAAAGCTTTCCCGTCCATGGACCGCGCCAAAGCGCCCAGATGCGAGTTCCGCGCTTGTAGAAACGCCAGCAACCGGGCTGGATAACCCTCGGGCGGGGCATCGCGCACCGACGGGCGCGCCGCCACCGCCGCGCGCCAGCGCGCCATGCCGGTGTGATCGGGCATCAGTCCAAACGCGCCCACCGTCTCGAACGTGTCGAGATAGCGGAACACCGTGCCCCAGACTCCGTCGATCATGTGAAACCGTTCGCCCGCGAAAAACGAACCTTGCACTTCGGGCGCCACCCGCGCCAGCCGGTCGCGCAGGGCCTGCCTACGGCTCTCGAAGGTCGCGGCATCGGGGGCGTTATAGAACCCCGAGATCTCGGCCAGCGTGGCCGAGCCATATTCGATCCATGCCCGGTGCCGCGCCTTTTCCAACGCGTCGTCAGGGTGCAGCGAACCGGGGGTGATCTCGTCCAGGTATTCGGCGATCACCTGGCTTTCGAACAGCACCCTGCCGTCGGTTTCCAGCACCGGCACCCGGCCCAGCGGCGACAGGGCGCGGAACCAGTCGGGCTTGTCCGACAGGTCGATATAGCTGCGGTTATGGGCAATGTCCTTTTCGCTCAGCACGATCACCGCGCGCTGCACATAGGGGCACAGGTGATGGCTGATCAGATGCAGGTCGGTCATGGGATCCTCATGTGAATGCAGGTGCATCTACCTGATCTGGGTATTCCCGCTTGAAAGTCAATGCACATGCATTTACTTTCTCCGCATGAGCAAACCCACTCCCGATCCCTTTGCCGTCTGGCTGCCGCTGGCCCGCGCCCACAAGGCGGTGCTCACCCATGTAGAGGCGGCGCTGAAATCGGCGGGCCTGCCGGGGCTCGACCGTTACGACATCCTGTGGGAGCTGGAACAGGCCGGGCCCGATGGCCTGCGCCCCTTCGAATTGCAGGGCCGGCTGCTGCTGCCGCAATATGGCGTGTCGCGGCTGGTTGACCGGCTGGCCCGCGCCGGGCACCTGACCCGCAGCGCTTGTGACGGGGACGGGCGCGGGCAGGTTCTGGTCCTGACGCCCGAAGGCGCGCGGGTGCGCACCGCCATGTGGGCCGTCTATTCCACCGCCATGCACCAGGCCATCGGCGATCACCTCGCCCCGGGCGAGGCGCGCCGCTTGGCGGAACTGCTGAGCAAGCTCACCCACCCCGACGACGCGCCCACCGCGCACCAAGACACTGGACAGGCGGGCCAATCCGCGCCCTAATCCGAATTGGCGCAAGGGAGCGCCGGAGCGGGGAGCCGTCCACATGGCAAGACAGATCGTGGCCATACTCTCGCTTGACGTAGTGGGTTTCACTGCCCGTATGGCCGCGAACCCAGACACCACGATGGCCGAACTCAATCAGATCTTCGAGCAGGTCATCCGCCCAAGTGTGAAGATCGGCAATGGCCGCATCTTCAAGCTGATGGGCGATGGCGCGCTGGTGCGTTTCGGTACCGCGACCGAGGCGATTGCTACCGCGCACGCAATTCAAAAGGCGATGCTGGGCAAGCCGGTGCAACTGCGCGCCGGTGTGCATGTGGGCGACGTCACCATCAATGGCGAGGACGTATTCGGCGACGCGGTCAACATCGCGTCGCGGCTTCAGACCGCCGCCCCGCCCGGTGGCTGCCTCGTCAGCCGCGTGACACGCCAGATCGCGGGCGGCACCGTCGGCATTCCTCTGAAATCCGAAGGCGCGATGAGCCTCAAAGGTCTCTCCGCCCCGCTCGAGGTCCTCTCGCTCGACCTGTCGGGTGCGGATGACCAAGCTGAACGCGCCCGACAGTCGGCGCGGCAGGTGATCCGCTTTACCACCTCGCAGGACGGCACCCGCATCGCCTGGACCGAAACCGGCAAGGGCCGGACGGTGGTCAAGGCGCCCAACTGGGTGCAGCATCTGGAATACGACTGGACGCAGAACCCGATGGATGGATGGCTACCACACCTGAGCAGCCACTATCGGTTGATCCGCTGCGACGGGCGCAACAACGGCTTGTCGGACCGGGGCGTTCAGGATGTGTCGTTCGACCGCTTTGTCGACGATCTGAAAGCGATGTTCGACGCAGCGGGCCTGGAACGGGCGCCTGTATTTGGCGTATCTCTGGGGGCGGCGGTAGCCGCGGCTTTTGCCGCACGACATCCCGATCGGGTGTCCGGGCTGGTGCTGATGAGCGGTTTCGTCAAGGGATTGGGCAAACGCAACCGGCCGCAGGATCTGGCGCTGGGGCACGCGATGATGGACCTGTCCCGGGACAGCTGGGACGACGGGTATCCCTCGGGCAGGCACCTCTTTGCCCAGGCCTTTTTTCCCGAGTCCAGCCCACAGGATCAGGACAGGTACGCCCGTTTCATCAAAATGGCGATGACTCACGAAGATTACCTGCGTGTGGGCACTTCCGTCGATGTGGTCGATATCGAGCCGCTTTTGCCCGACATTCGCTGCCCCGCGCTGGTGCTGCATTCCGACCGCGAGCGGCTGCATTTCAGGGATCAAGGCCAGCGTCTGGCCGCCGGTATCCGCAACGCGCGCTTCGTCAGCCTCGACACCGCCAATAACACCATGCCCGATTACGACCCCGAATGGCCCAAGGCGCTGCGCGAGATCGAGGATTTTCTCTCTACCATTCCCGACGAGACCGCGCCCGGCTGATGCCAGTTTCCGGCATCAGCCCGCTGCACCCCCTTGAACCGGAACAAAAACAGACCAAGATCGGGGGCGAAAGGAATCCCCCCGATGCCCTATGCCCATTCCGACAAGTCCGAGGCGCTGATGCATGCCCCCGCGCCCGAGGTAAAGGCGCGCCCCAAGCTCGAAGGCGGCCGCCGCTTTGTCATGCAGACCGAGTTCCAGCCGGCGGGCGACCAGCCCACCGCCATCGCGGAACTGTCCCAGGGCGTCAACGAGGGCGAGCGCAACCAGGTTCTCTTGGGCGCCACCGGTACGGGCAAGACCTTCACCATGGCCAAGGTGATCGAAGAGACCCAGCGCCCCGCCATCATCCTCGCCCCCAACAAGACACTGGCGGCGCAATTATACGGCGAATTCAAAGGCTTCTTTCCCGATAACGCGGTCGAATATTTCGTCAGCTATTACGACTATTACCAGCCCGAGGCCTATGTGGCGCGCTCGGACACCTACATAGAAAAGGAATCCCAGATCAACGAACAGATCGACCGCATGCGCCACTCGGCCACGCGGGCGCTGCTCGAACGCGACGATGTGATCATCGTCGCCTCGGTCTCGTGCATCTACGGTATCGGCTCCGTCGAGACCTATGGCGCCATGACCCAGGACCTCAAGGTCGGCGGCAATTACGACCAGCGCCACATCATCGGCGATCTCGTCTCCCAGCAATACCGCCGCAACGATCAGGCGTTCCAGCGCGGCAGCTTCCGGGTGCGCGGCGACAGTCTGGAGATCTGGCCCGCCCACCTCGAAGACCGCGCCTGGAAACTGTCGTTCTTCGGCGAGGAGCTGGAGGCGATCACCGAGTTCGATCCCCTTACCGGCCAGAAAACCGACACGTTCGACCAGATCCGCGTCTACGCCAACTCGCACTACGTTACGCCGAAACCAACGATGCAGCAGGCCATCATCGGCATCAAGAAAGAGCTGCGCCAGCGGCTCGACCAGCTGGTGGGTGAGGGCAAGCTCCTGGAGGCGCAACGCCTCGAACAACGCACCAATTTCGATCTGGAAATGCTCGAGGCCACCGGCGTCTGCAACGGAATCGAGAACTATTCCCGCTACCTGACGGGCCGCGCGCCGGGTGAGCCGCCGCCGACGCTGTTTGAATTCATCCCCGACCATGCCATTGTTTTCGCAGACGAATCCCACGTCTCGGTCCCACAGATCGGCGGCATGTACCGGGGCGACTACCGGCGCAAGTTCACGCTGGCTGAACACGGCTTCCGCCTGCCCAGCTGCATGGACAACCGGCCGCTCAAGTTCGAGGAATGGGACGCCATGCGCCCGCAATCGGTCTTTGTC
>NZ_JBXWRD010000052.1:0-27784 GCF_059612725.1 Ruegeria sp. YKSF070
GCTCGAACTGATGCGCGCGCACCGGCTGTTCGATGAAATCGGGCCGGAACCGCGCCACATCCAGCACACGCGGCACCGCCTCTTCGATCTCCAGCCCCTGATTGTAGTCGACACGCACCCGGAACTCGGGGAAGTCGCGCGCGATCCGTTCCAGCCGCATGATATCGAATGCATGGTCGCGAAAGCCGGTCTTGAGCTTGATCAGTCCGACGCCGTCCGCGCGCAACCGCTCCATCAGCGCGATATCGGCGTCGAAATCCGGGTTGGCGATGGAACAGCTGAGCGGGATCGTGTCGCGGCATTTTCCGCCAAGCAGCGCCCAAACCGGCAGGTTCGCAATGCGGCCCGCCAGGTCCAGCAAGGCGGTGTCCAGCGCCGCCTTGGCCTCGGTGCAATGGGCGACAGCGCGGGCAGCCTCTTCCATGATCGCAATCCTGTCGCTGACCCGCCGCCCGATGACGAGCGGACGCAGGTATCGATCAAGCGCCGCATAGCTGGCCTCGGGCGTGCCGGTAAAGACCGACCAAGGCGAGGCCTCGCCAAATCCCTCGACGCCACCTTCGGCCACAAGGCGCAGCACGACGATTTCGCAACTTCCCTCGACCCGGCCGATCCCGTGATCGCGCGCGGACACGACAGGCAAGGCTAGATGCCACAGATCCAATCCTATGATCTTTTGCTCAAGATCGCCCATCTTTATTCCCCGTTGACCCAAGGGGAGTGTGCGGAAGCTTTTGCATCATTTCCAATACTAATATTTGCACAAGGCATCACTTCTGATGATAACCTAAGTTATATGAGCCGCTTCTTTCGCCACTATCAGGCGTTTCACGCCATCATCGAGATCGGCACGGTGACAGGTGCCGCCGAACGGTTGGGTGTTTCGCAGCCCGCCATTTCCAATCTGCTGGCGCAGTTGGAGCGGCAAACCCGTCTCAAACTCTTTGAACGCAATCGCGGTCGCCTGTTGCCGACGCCCGAGGCAATGGTTCTGTTCGACGAGATCGACACGGTGATGCGCGGGTTGGGCCAGGTCAATCAGGCGGTGGTCGATCTGCAGAACCAGAAGGCCGGGCAGTTGCAGGTGGCCACCAACCACGCCATGGCCTTTGGCTTTCTGCCTGAGCAGATCGCGAGGTTTGCTGCCGACAAACCTAACCTGACCGTCGCCTTTCAGTCGCAATACTCGGCCAAGATTCAGGACTGGGTCATGGCCGGCCTGTTCGAGATCGGTATCTGCGAACAGCCTGTCCGAACCGATGGCCTGGACTGGGTCCCGTTCTTCTTCGAAATCCAATGCGCGGTGCCCGCCGACAGCCCGCTGGCCCGGCACGATGAACTGACGCCCACGCTGCTGGACGATGTACCCTTCATCGTCATGGGCGCCGACCATATGGTAACCCGCCGCGCCCGTGAGGCGTTTCATCGCGAAGGCGCCAACCTGAGAATTCGCTGCCAGACAGACCTGTTCCGCAACGCGCTCAACCTGGTGAAGCAGGGGCTTGGGGTTACGCTGGTCGACCCGTTCACCTTGTCCAGCGACGATCACAAGGGCTATGTCCTGCGTCGGTTTTTACCTCGCATCCTATTGGATGTCATCGTCGTCACGGCACGGGGCCGTCCGATCTCAGCGATGGGCGCTCAGTTTCTGGAGCAGGTTTCGGCCAGCATGACTGCCCTGGCGGTGGCGGCGCCTGACTCCGACGAGACATGAACAAATCGTCAGAGCGTACAAAAAACCCGCAATTTCGCCTTGTCCTCGGGTGATGAAATCCATAAACGGGTCAGCGGAGCTGTGGCCGAGTGGTCGAAGGCGCTCCCCTGCTAAGGGAGTAGGCCCGGAAGGGTCTCGTGGGTTCGAATCCCATCGGCTCCGCCACCGACACCTAGGCTCTGTCAGAACAACTTGGCTTGAGGGTTGGCTTGGGTTCGAGGACCGACAAGAACCGCGCTCAGACCCCGATTTGTGCAACAGCGCCGTTTCGACTTCCCCGGAAGCTCTTTGGTGACGAACCGGTCCACTCCCTGAACGCACGGCGAAAGCTCTTCGGCTCTTTGTACCCCAGCATTGCGGCGATCTGTTCGATCGGAATGTCAGAGTTCCGAAGCATTTCGCGTGCCTGCTCCTCGATGAACATAGAGCGGATCTTTCTGAATAACGTCCCTTCTGCGCCAAGTGCCCTTTGAAGAGACCTTGGGCCGATCGCAAGATGGGCCGCAACTTTGCTTTCGGAAGGCACATTTGTCGGAAAATGAGCGCGCATGATCTGTAGGACCGCGCTCTCCATGGATTGAACCGGCTCAACACCCATGAGAGCTCCAAGCTCCTCCAGTGTAATAGTTTTCTGAGCTAGCATCGGTTGAGGGTTTCGCGTGGCTAGGTCGCTTAGCCGGATTGCGACGGACGGAGACCGGGCGCCGGTCCTCACAGGTGCGCCGAGCAGATCTGCCAGCTTTGATTTGTCATCGCTATGCCCATCGGGAAGTTCGAGCCAATCGGGCCGCCAGTCCGCCCCGAGGAAATACCTGACCACCTTTGAGATAACGAATAGCGCCCCTTCATCAAGGTGCCGGTGGCCGACGACCGACAAGCCCTTCGAGTCTCGTCCGACAACCAGGTGCGTGTCAGTCTGTCGGATGACGATTTCAGAGCCAGGATGCGTCAGCGACAACGCGCGTCGCCCGCGTTCAAGCGCAGATCGCAGATCGGGTGCGCCCAGCACGTAGTTCGCATAGGCTCCGTAGGCCAAGTAGTCGAAGGCTTGGCCAACCCTGGCGCCCAGATGGCGATCGCCTATCGTGCGGGCGATGGACTCCAGTATGACGGCCTCCGCCGCGTAGGAGACAAACCCGGTTCCTTCTGAGAGCATTTTTCGGTCGAGGCCAGCCGATCGGAGCGCACTCTCGACGACGTGTTTCGGGGCGAAGCCGTCGAGAATGTCCACGACGTGCGCCAGTTCGATGATGTTGACCAACTTCTGTCTCATGGCGTCTCTTTGTCACAAAATGACCGGTGGCACTATGATAAAACGCGAGGCAAACGAAGATCTGGGAGGCGACTCATGAAAGGTAAACAATTGGTGATCCGCAGATTTGCGTTTCTGGCATTTCTGGCCGCGATCGTCTCTGGTCCCGCTCAAGCCCAGAACTTCGACGCCTCAATGGACCAGCTTGCCGACAGCAGGGAAATCCCGGTCACGGTGGACAATTTTATCCGTGCCGCGACAGACATCGAGTTCGGCAAATATGTTGCTCTCGCCGGAGGGGTGAACAAGTTCTACCATTTCCGCGATATGATGCCCGTTGACAACCAGACTACCATCAGCGCGAACCGGGATACGCTCTATAGCACCGCGATCATCGATATCAGCGAGGGCGCCACATTCACCCTTCCGGATGTCGGCGACCGCTACATGTCTGCGATGGTCATCAACCAGGATCATTACCTTAACAAGGTATTCCACGGCGGCGGCACCTATGCGCTCGAAATGGGCACGTTCGACACGCCCTATGTCGCTGTTTACCTGCGCGTACTGCTGGATGCGACCGACCCGGCGGACCTGGCCACCGTGCATGCGATCCAGGACCAGATGTCGATCGAGGCCGCATCGTCAGAGCCGTTCATCGTACCGCCCTATGACGAGGAGAGCTACAAGGGGCTTGTGAAGGCCGCCGTCGGTATCGGTGCCTACCTGCCGGACAGTTTCCGCATGTTCGGCAAAAAAGAGGATGTCGATCCGGTGCGGCATTTCATCGGGACGGCCGGGGGCTGGGGCGGGTTGCCCGAGGATGAGGCACTCTATCTCGGGGTCGTGCCGGGACTTCCCGTGGACGAATACAAGATCGAGGTGCCCGCCGATGTTCCGGTCAAAGACTTCTGGTCGGTCAGTGTCTACGATGCGAACCGCTATTTCGCGCCGAATGCGCTCGGCGCCTATGTCGTAAATTCTGTCAGCGGGACGCGCAACGCGGACGGCAGCATGACCGTGCATCTGGGCGGCTGCGACGAAGGGCGTGTGAATTGCCTGCCGCTCGTCGACGGGTGGCAATACACCGTGCGGCTCTACCGGGCGGCTCCGGAGGTCCTCGACGGATCGTGGACCTTCCCCAAAGTTCAGCCGGTGAACTGACTCAAATAGGACAACGAACATGCGATATCTCCTTGTTGCCATTGCGCTCTGCGCACCCGAGCCAGTCCTCGCCGAGGATATCACGATCCAGAATGTCATGCGCGCCGAGAGCGATACGATGTTCCGGCTCACCATGCAGACCAACGGGACCAGCGTCGGCGAGATCGCCCATGAGCGCGAAGTAACCTCCGCCGACAAACCGCAGCCGATCATCCGGCCCAACCAGGACACCTTGTATTCGGCCGCCATCATCGACCTGTCCGAGCCAGTGACGGTGACGCTGCCCGAGGGCGACGGGCGGTTCCAGTCGGTGCTGGTGATCAGCCAGGACCATTACAACTTTGCTTACGCTGAACCCGGTGCCTATGAACTGACCGAGGGCGATGTCGGGACCCGTTTCGCGATGCTCTTGTTCCGCACCTTTGTTGACGCGGGCGATCCCGACGATGCCGCCCGCGCCCATGCCGTGCAGGATGGAATACGCCTCTATGGTGGAGGAAGCGGCCCCTTCGAGGCGCCGGATTGGGACCTTGAAAACCTTGCAGCAGCGAGGAAGGCGGTCAGTGACCTTGCCGCCGCCGTCGGCCTCGATGCCAGCATCGCCTTTGGCCGTCGCGACGAGGTGGACCCGCTTGGCCATCTGATCGGGATGGCGGGCTGGGCGGGGCAACCGGCCACGACGGCCAGTGCTTTTGTCGACGCCGTCGACAAGAATGACGGTGAGACTCCCCATGCAGTGACGCTGCGCGACGTGCCGGTGGATGCCTTCTGGTCGATCACCGTCTACGACGCCGACGGCTTCCTCGCGCCCAACGAACTGGGGCGGAACAGCTACAACAACACTTCGGCCACCCCGAATGAGGACGGCTCCTACACCATCCACTTCGGCGGCTGCGAGGACGCGCGGATCAATTGCATCCCCATCACGCCAGGCTGGAACTATACGGTCCGGCTCTACGAGCCGCGCGCCGAGATCCTCGATGGCAGCTGGGTCTTTCCCGCTATGGAGCCCGTAGACTGAACCGAAAGGGGACACCATGAAACCCATTCTTCTGTCTGTCCCTCTGCTGGCACCTACCTTGTGTTTCGCCGAAAAGGTGGATGCCACCGTCGCCAACCTTGGTCGTACGTCCCTCCATGACAATCGACCCGCTGCTCTTTGAGAAGCCCCCTATTTCACGTCGCACCTCACTGTCAGTCCGGCGGGAGACGAGATCAGAGCGGGTTTTGCCGACCCATGGCCGGAGCGGAAGCTTGGCGTTTTAGAAGTCTTCGCTCTGCCGAGCTTTGTGAGAACCACCCGCAGGCGATTTCCTTTCCTCCCTCAAACAGAGAACGGCGGCAGATCGCTCTGCCGCCGTTCTTGATGTCGCAACCGAACTCAGTTCTGCAGCTCGGCTGGGCTCTTGTCGGCGATATCGGTCCAGTTGGCGTTGGCCTTCACGATGAAACCGGGGACGTCCTCTTCCCACTTGGCCTGGATCTCGTCGGACAGGTTCAGGTACAGCTTGTCGTCGACGATCTTCCAGTTGTCCGGGTCGCCATCGAACTTGAAGCCCATCGCTGCACCAAAGGCGCAGTAACCACCATAAGCGGGCAGATAGGCTTCCGGGTTCGCCTCGAACGTCGCCTTGTTCTCGGCGCTGGCAAAGCGATAGGTGGCATCATGATAGACCGAAGTGATCTTCCAGTCGCCTTCAGTGGCTTCGCCCACGGTGAAATAGGCCACCGGGTCATAGCCTTGCAGTGCCAGACCGGTCGAGCTGGCGTTCAGGTCGACACCGGCTGCCATGGCCGAACCGGCCAGCGTCAGCGACAGGGCGACGCCGCCGATGAAGGATTTGAGAGTGTTCATTCTAAGTGCCTTTCGCGTTGTTGGGCCCATGGCGATCGATGTGCGATAGGGTCCCTTTGATCCCGCACGGCGTAATTGCGCCGCGGTGACCCTGATCTGGGAGATCCCCCGATCACGTTCAAAGCAACTCTTTTTGAGTGGGCGTGTTGTGTGGGTGAGCACGTCGGGAGCAGCAGGACCTAGCCCCGGTTTCCCTCGCGGCGCAGCTGGCTTAGAAAGTTCAGGACCTTGTCCAGCGGCATCTCGCAGGGCGCCAGCCGCGGTCCTGCGGTCAGGTCGTAGAAACAAAGGCTGATGTAATCGTTGCCGCCGCGCTCGTGCGCGACCAGCTTGATCGAGCGTCCCCCCGCAAAGACGGTCTTGCAAACCAGATAGCGCTTGCCTCCGGACCGACCGTGATGCGTGCCGAGCGGCCAGTTCCGCAGACAGGTCAGCGCCGCCGGGATGGGGGTCAACTGGATTTCTGTCCGATGCGCGGCTCGGTGCCGGCCTTGAGGCGGGTGATATTGGCGCTGTGACGCCAATAGACCAGCAAGGTCAGCGCGATGCCAAGGAACAGCGTGGTGCCATAGCCAAGAAAGACCAGCCACAGCGTCGAACTGGCCGCCGCCGCCAGCGCGCTGAGCGAAGAGATGCGGGTGGCTAGGGCAACGACCAGCCATGTCAGGCAGCAGGCGATGCCGACAGGCCAGGCCAGCGCTAGCCAGAGGCCCAGAAAGGTAGCGACTCCCTTACCCCCCTTGAAGCCCAGCCAGACCGGATAGCAATGCCCCAGAAATGCCGCCAGCGCCGCCAGTTGTGCCGCATCCTCGGCTGCAAAGGCCCGCGCCAGCAGCACCGCTACCGCGCCCTTGCCGCCGTCCAATAGCAGGGTCAGTGCCGCCGCCTTCTTGCTGCCAGTGCGCAGCACGTTGGTGGCACCGATATTGCCCGAACCGATCTGGCGCAGGTTGCCCAGGCCCATGATGCGTGAAAGCAGCAGTCCAAAGGGGATCGAACCCAGACCATAGCCGATCAAGGCCCAGAGGATCAGCGCATTGGAGGCGGTATCGATTGGGGGCATCAGTCTCTCCGGTAGACGGGCAGGCCCGCGACATAGGTTGCCAGCACCCTACCCTGCATCCGCTGGCCGTCAAACGGGGTGTTTTGCGATTTCGATTTCAGCGTGAACCGGTCCAACACAAAGGGCGTGTCCGGGTCGAACAGCACAAGATCGGCAGGCGCCCCCGCGCTCAACCGCCCTGCGGCCAGCCCCAACCGCCGCGCCGGGTTCAGCGCCATGGCCCGGAACAGGGTAGGCAGGTCCAGTTGGCCCGCGTGGTAAAGCCTGAGTGCCGCTGGAAGCAGGGTTTCCAGCGCCACCGCACCACTGGCGGCCTCCTCAAAGGGCAGCCGCTTGCTTTCCTCGTCCTGCGGCGTGTGCATGGAACTGATCGTGTCGATCAGGCCCGTACGCACCGCCTCGATCACCGCCTGCCGGTCGTCTTCGCTGCGCAGGGGCGGCTTGACCTTGAAGAAGGTGCGATAGCCCGACACATCCAGTTCGTTCAGCGTCAGGTGGTGGATCGAAGTGCCAGCCGAGATATCAAGTCCGTTCTTCTTGGCCCGTTCCAGCGCGGGCAGGGCGCGCGCCGTGGTGATCTGGTCGGCGTGGTATTTCGCTCCCGTCATTTCCAACAGCGCGATATCGCGATCCAGCCCCATCCGCTCGGCCATGGGCGACACGGAGGGCAGGCCATAGAGCGCCGCGAACTTGCCGCTGGTGGCCGCCGCCCCCTCGCTCAGCCCCGGCTCCTGAGGATGCGCGATGACCAGCGCGCCGCAGGACTTGGCATAGGTCAGCGCGCGGGAAAACACCTTGGTATTGGCGACCACATGGTCGCAATCGGTGAACGCCACCGCGCCCGCATCCAGCAGGAACCCGATCTCGGTCATCTCGCGGCCCTGCCGCCCCTTGGTCAGTGCCGCCATCGGCAGCACATTGACCGGCGTGTCCGCCTGCGCCCGGCGGGTGACAAATTCCAGCGCTTCGGGCGTGTCGATGGCCGGGTTGGTGTCGGGGCGGGTGATGATGGTGGTGACACCGCCCGCCGCCGCAGCCTGTCCTGCCGACTTGTAGCTTTCCTTGTGGCGCTCGCCCGGTTCACCCACCTTGACGCCGATATCGACGATACCGGGGGCCAGGCACTTGCCGCCGCAATCGACCACCTCGACATGTTTGGGCACTCCGATCTCGTGGCCTTGCGCCACGATCCGCCCGCCCTCGACCAGCAGCGCGCCGCGCTCGTCGGTGCCCGCCTCGGGGTCGATCAGCCGGGCATTGGTGAAGAGGATATCGCTCATATCATCGCCCTTTCGATGGCGGTCTTGGTGGCGGCCGGGTTCGCCTGGTATTTGATCAGGTGCTTGTCACCGCCCTTGGTGACCACCTGAACATAGCTGCCCATGGTGCGCACGGTTTCGATCTGAGAGAGCGGAACACGAGGGCCAGGCCCGCTAAGTGTGCCCTCAGAGATCTCCCACACCACCGCCAGTTCTTCGGATGCAAGGTACCAGCCGCGCAGGGCAATCGCCGCCAGCCCCGCCGGCGCACCGGTCCAGATATATGGGTTGCCTAACGCCCAAAGCACTGCCATTGCTCCACCCATCGCAATCGCTGCCATCCAGGTGTGATTGCGCAGATAGGCTTGCCTGTCCGCGACAAATCGGATCACAGGATCAGCCATGCCAGCCCCGCGATGATCAGAGTCATGATGATGACAAACAGGGTGAGACCGATCTTACTGGCCTTGCGCCGTGCTGCGCGCGGTGACAGGCGGGGCGCGGAATGGGGCAGGGCGCTGGCGGTCTCTATCGAGGTGCCGGACCAATCAGTCCCGGCCTCGCGATACGTCCCGATGGGCTTGAGCATCGCAGGCAGCGGCAGGTCCAGCGCCCGCCCTTCAAAGGCCCGGCTGCGCAGCATCAGCACCCAACCGGTACGCGCCCGCAACTCTGCCCGGTCGAACTGATCCTCGGGCACGCCAAGCCCCTCGGCCAGATATCCATCAAGGCCCAGTTCCTCTAGATCCGAAATAGGGAAAACCTCGACCTGATCCATGTCGAGCGTCTCGACCCCAAGGAACTGCGCTACCGCGCCCGGCTCTTGCAGGAACCGCGCCTCCTCGGGCCGCATGTCGAGGGAATAGAGCCGGATCATGCCATGCTCGTTTGCGGATACATTCAGCCGGGTCATGCGGCCTCTCGCAGGTTGCGGGCCAGCAGCTCCATCGCCGCCATACGCACGGCGACGCCCATTTCCACCTGTTCCTGGATCACCGAGCGGTTGATGTCGTCGGCCAGCGTTCCGTCGATCTCGACCCCCCGGTTCATCGGGCCGGGATGCATCACGATGGCGTCCGCCTTGGCCAATCCGAGTTTGTCGCGATCCAGCCCGTAGCGGTGGTAATACTCGCGCTCGGACGGGATGAAACCGCCATCCATCCGCTCGCGCTGAAGGCGCAGCATCATCACCACGTCGACGTCTTTCAGCCCCTCGCGCATGTCGTCATAAACCTCGGCGCCGAACTCGGCGAACTGGGCGGGAACCAGCGTCGGCGGGCCGATCAGGCGGATCCGGTTTTCCATCTTGCCCAGCAGGATCAGGTTCGAGCGGGCCACGCGGCTGTGGGCGATGTCACCACAGATGGCGATGTTCAACCGGTGCAGCCGCCCCTTGGCCCGGCGGATCGTCAGCGCGTCCAAGAGCGCCTGTGTCGGATGCTCGTGCCGCCCGTCGCCCGCGTTCAGCACCGCGCAATTGACCTTCTGCGCCAGCAGGTCCACGGCGCCCGAATGCGGATGCCGCACGACAAGCAGGTCGGGATGCATCGCGTTCAATGTCATCGCGGTGTCGATCAGGGTTTCGCCCTTCTTGATCGAGCTGGCCTGCATCGACATGTTCATCACATCCGCGCCCAGCCGCTTGCCCGCCAGTTCGAAACTGGCCTGTGTGCGGGTGGAGTTTTCAAAGAACATGTTGATCTGGGTCAGCCCCGACAGCACGTCGGAATGCTTGGCCGATTGCCGGTTCAGGTCCACATAGGTCTCGGCCAGGTCCAGAATGGCGGTGATATCGGCGGGAGACAGCTGTTCGATGCCAAGCAGGTGTCGGTGGGCAAATGACATGGGCGGCTCCGGTCAGGCGATTGCGCCGCTTATAGAAAGCGCGCGGGCCGGGGGCAATACGGCCTGTCGCCTCAGTCGGAAGGCGCGCAGCCCCCTTCGGGCAGGCAGAACTCGCCGGGTTTGCACCATTTGCCTTGCCCGCAATCAATGGCCTTGAGCGGGACACAGCCCCGTTCGGCCGAGCATTTGAAGCCGGGGCGGCATTGCGATCCGGTCTCTTGGCAAAGGAACCAGCCGACGCGACTGCATCCACCTTCGGGGAGGCATTGAGTGCCTGCCGGGCAGACCCGCCCGTCCTTGCAGGGCGTGTTTGTCGGGAGGTCCAAGTCGCGTGAAGTGATAGGAACACATCTGCCACTGGCGGTGCAGGTCATGCCGGGGCCGCAGGTCAGGCCCGATTGGCAGCTGCCGTCTCCCTTGGGGGCACAGCCTGTACCGCCCGCCACACATTGCTCGAACGGGCCGCACGAACGTCCACCGCCGCAATAGGTCGCGCCCAGGGGGATGCAATAGCCGTCCCAGGTACAGGTCTGCGCCCCTGAACAACAGCTTGTCGCGCCGCACCGAAAGGTTCCGGGCGGGCAATCGCCGGTTGCGGCGCCAGCAGGAAGCGTGGCGCAGAACCAGAGCAGAACGGGTAACTGCCAGAGGCTGAAACGGGACATGACCCCATGCTCGACCCCGTCGCGCGGGCTGTCCAGCCCAATCCGCTTTCCCTTGCCGCAGGGACGGTTAGATTGGGGGCATGGAATCGGCACTTGACCCTCATACCGCGCTGGCCCTGCTGCAATGGCAGGTCGAACTGGGTGTGTCCGAGACGATCCTGGATGCGCCGCTCGATCGCTATGCGCTGCCGGAAACCGCGCCGCGCAAGCCTGAACCGGCCGCGTCCGATCCGCGCCGCCCGGCGATGCCTGCCCCGCCGCCCAAGGCGCCCGAGGTCGATCCGGCGCAAGAGGCTGCCCGCGCCGCGCGGGCGGTGGCTTCGCTCGACGCGCTGCGCGCGGCTTTGGCCGAGTTCGAACATTGCGAGCTGAAGCGCGGCGCCCGTAACCTGGTCTTTGCCGATGGGGTGCCCGGCGCGCGGCTAATGATCATTGGTGAGGCTCCGGGCCGCGACGAAGACCGCGAGGGGCGGCCCTTTGTCGGGCGGGCCGGGCAGTTGCTGGACCGGATGCTTGGGGCCATCAACCTCAGCAGGACCGAAAGCGTCTATATCACCAACGTCCTGCCCTGGCGGCCCCCGCAGAACCGCGACCCGTTGCCGGTGGAAATCGGCATGATGAAGCCGTTTCTGGAACGGCATGTGGCATTGGCCAAGCCCGAGGTGCTGGTGTTGATGGGCAATATCAGCTGCGAAACGGTGCTAGGGCGACGCGGGATTACCCGGTTGCGCGGGCAATGGACCCAAGCCATGGGCCTGCCGGTGCTACCGATGTTTCATCCGGCCTATCTGCTGCGTCAGCCGCAGATGAAGCGGCAGGCCTGGGCCGATCTGCTGGAGCTTAAGGCGAAACTGAGGGAGGCGTGATGCGCATTCTGGCCTTTTCCGATCTGCACATGGCGCGCGCCCGGGCCGCCGATCTGGTTGCCGCCAGTCTTGAGGCCGATCTGGTCATCGGGGCAGGTGATTATTGCAACGGCCGGCAGGGGCTGGATCAGGCGATGGCGATGCTGGCCGGGATAATGGTGCCGCTGGTGCTGGTGCCCGGTAACGCCGAAAGCGCCGACGAGCTGCGCGCCGCCGCCCCCGATGGTGCCCATGTGCTGCACGGGTCCGGTGTGCGGATCGACGGTCTGCGTCTGTTTGGTGTGGGGTATGGCGTGCCGCCCACCCCCTTTGGCGACTGGTCCTGCGACCTGACCGAGGGCGCGGCGGCCGAACTGCTCGACCGCTGCACAGGTGCCGATATCCTTATCACCCATTCGCCGCCCAAGGGGATCGGCGATGTGACCGGAACAGGGCTTTCGGTCGGGTCTACCGAGATCCGCGACGCTATCGAACGGGTTCAGCCAAGGCTGGCGCTGTGCGGACATATTCATGACAGCTGGGGGGCCGAAGGCATGATTGGGCGCAGCCGCGTCGTCAACCTTGGTCCCACAGTGAACTGGTTCGAGATACCGGCATGATCGATCCGGTCACCTTGCTTACATTCGTCCCCGCCGCGCTCGCGCTGAACCTGACGCCGGGGGCCGACATGATGTTCTGTCTCGGGCAGGGGCTTCGCGCGGGTCCGCGCGCGGGCTGGGCCGCCAGCGCCGGTATTTCGGCGGGTGGCATGGTGCATGTTTCGATCGCGGGACTGGGTCTGGGGGCTGCGGTGCAGGCGATGCCCTGGCTGTTCGACGTGATCCGCTGGGCCGGGGTTGCCTATCTGCTCAGGCTGGCCTGGGGCGCGTTGCGGCAAGAGTTCAGCGCATCCGAGGTGCCGGCACGCCCTGCGCGCCGCGCCTTTCGTGACGGAATGCTGGTGAACCTCACCAACCCCAAGGTGATCCTGTTCGTTCTTGCCTTCATCCCGCAATTCATCGACCCGGCTGCCGGGCCGATCCTGGCGCAATTCCTGACATTTGGCCTGGTGATCGCGATTGGCGGATTCATCGTCAACGGTATGGTGGGCCAGTTCGCTGGCGGGCTGGGCAGACGGCTGACCGGCGATCCGCGATTGGGTCGTCTGCTAAGCCATCTCACCGCCGGCATTTTCGCCGCGCTGGCGCTGCGGCTTGCCCTGCTAGAAAGGACCTGACCCCTTGTCCCGCATCGACGAAAACCTTGACTTCATCCCGGTCCGTATCGCGGTGCTGACCGTGTCGGATACCCGCTCGATCTCGGAGGACCGCTCGGGCCACACTCTGGTCGACCGGATCGCGCGGGCGGGACACATTTTGGCCGACCGGCGTATCATCCGGGACGAACGCGCCCAGATTGCCGACCAGCTGCGCGCCTGGGTTGCAGACCCTGAGATCGACGTGATCATCTCGACCGGTGGCACCGGCCTGACCGGGCGCGACGTGACCGTCGAGGCCCATCGCGACGTCTATGAAAAAGAGATCGAGGCCTTTGCCACCGTCTTTACCCTGATCTCGATGGAAAAGATCGGTACCTCGGCGGTACAGTCACGCGCCACGGGTGGTGTGGCGGGCGGCACTTATCTGTTCGCATTGCCCGGCAGCCCCGGTGCCTGCAAGGATGCCTGGGACGGAATTCTGGAAAAACAGCTGGATTATAGGCACCGGCCCTGCAATTTCGTGGAAATCATGCCCAGATTGGACGAACACTTGCGACGGAAATAGCTTTGCGACCCGTTCAAGCACTTGGGGCTTGGCGTTTTTCCATGCGCTGCTAGTTCTGTTACAGTGCGATCCTGAGCGAGCGGGGTGCGAAAACCGATGCGATTTCTGCGGCAGAGCCTTTTGGGTGTCTTTCTGGCTTCGGTGGCGCTTGCCCTGCTGATCTGGGCCGGACAGCTGGTGATGGAGGCGGTGCAGGTCAGAATGGCCGGCGACCGCAAGCCTCCGGCGGCGCGCGAACGGGTCTTTGCCGTCAACGTGCAGCGTGCCGAATACGGCACCGTCACCCCGGTTCTCGAAGCCTTCGGTCAGGTGCAGAGCCGCCGCACTCTGGAACTGCGTGCCGCCATGGGCGGACGGGTGATCGGCCTGTCGGACAGTTTCGTCGAGGGCGGTGCGGTCGCGATGGGCGAAGTGCTGGTGCGCATCGACCCGGCCAAGCCGCAGACCGAGCTGGACCGCGCGCGATCCGACCTGATGGATGCCGAGGCAGAGGAACGCGATGCCGCAAGGGCGCTGATCCTGGCCGGTGACGAGTTGCAGGCCGCCGAGGATCAGTCCGCGTTGCGGGCCCAGGCGATGAAGCGGCAGCGGGACTTGGTCGAACGCGGTGTCGGCAGCGCCGCTGCCGCCGAGACCGCTGAACTGGCCGATGCCCAGGCGCGGCAAGCCGTTTTGGCGCGGCGTATCGCGGTGGCCCAGGCCGAGGCACGGGTGGATCAGGCTGCGACCCGGTTGGCCCGCGCCCGACTGGCTCTGGAACAGGCCGAGCGCGATCTGACCGAAACCGAGGTCACCGCCCGTTTCGACGGCACGCTCAGCGGTGTGACTCTGGTCGAGGGGCGGCTGGTGGCTGTGAACGAGAAACTGGCGGAACTGATCGATCCCAACGCACTCGAGGTGGTGTTCCGGGTCTCGACAGCACAGCATACGCGCCTGCTGGATCCGGCGGGTCGGCTGATCGGCGCGCCGGTTGAAATCGAACTGGATGTGGCCGGGGCCGATCTGACCGCTACCGGAACCGTCAGCCGCGACAGCGCGGCAGCGGGTGAGGGGCAGTCGGGCCGGGTGATCTATGCCCGTCTCGATGCGGCGCCGGGGTTCAAGCCCGGCGATTTCGTCACCGTCCGTGTCGAGGAACCGCCGCTGGCCGACGTGGTCCGCCTGCCGGCCTCGGCGCTGGACGCGGCGGGCACGGTGCTGGTTCTGGATAGTGAGGACCGGTTGGAACAATTGCCTGTCACCTTGATCCGGCGGCAGGGCGATATGGTGCTGCTCCGGGGCGAGGGGCTTGCCGGGCGGGAGGTGGTGCTGGGCCGCACGCCGCTCTTGGGTCCCGGTATCCGGGTCCGTCCCCTGCGGGACGAGGCGCAGGCGGGCAGCCCCGATCTGTCGATGCTTGAGTTGAGCGACGAGCACCGCGCCCGGCTGGTGGCGCTGGTCGAGGCCAATGAGCGGATGCCTTCGGAAGTGAAGGCCAAGGTGCTGGGCCAGCTCGCCGAAACCCGCGTTCCCGCCGGGCTGGTGGCCCGGCTGGAAGACCGGGCCGGGGGCTGATCCGCGATGGTGCGCGGCATCCCCAGCGCGGCGGGCGGCTTGCTCAGCTATTTCACCCGGCACCGGACGGCGGCGAACCTGCTCTTGATGGTGCTGTTGGTGCTGGGCGCGGCGGCGATCCCCAACATGCGGGCGCAGTTCTTTCCCGATGTGATCGTGCAAAGCGTTTCGGTCAACGTGGAATGGGAGGGCGCCGGCCCCGAGGATGTGGACAGCGCCATCGTACAGGTGCTGGAACCAGCGCTGCTGGCAGTCGACGGGGTGGAAAGCACCACCGCCAGTTCCCGCGAAGGTCGCGCCGATATCGAACTGGAGTTCGAGCCCGGCTGGGACATGTCGCAGGCCGCCGACGATGTGCAGGCCGCGGTCGATGCGGTGACCACACTGCCCGAGGATGCCGAGGACCCCTCGGTCCGCCGGGGCGCCTGGCGCGACCGGGTCACCGATGTGGTGGTCACCGGGCCGGTAGGGCCGCAACAGTTGGCGCTCTTTACCGACGAGTTGATCGTGCGCCTGTTCGAGATCGGCGTTACCCGTACTACCATTCGCGGCATCGCCGCGCCGCGCACGGTGGTCGAAGTCTCTTCGGCCAAGCTGATCGCCAATGACATTTCGATGACCGAGATCGCCACGGCCATTGCTGCCGAGGTCACCGGCGATCCGGCGGGCGATGTCTCGGGTGCCAATGCGCGCATCCGGACGGGGGTGGAAAAGCGCAGTCCCGAGGATATCGCGGGCATTGTCCTGCGCTCGAACCCCGATGGTTCCAAGCTGCGGATCGCGGATGTGGCCCAGATCCGGGTCGAAGGGGTCACGCGCGACCGCGCCTATTGGGTCGGCGACCAGCCGGCCATGTCGATCCGGGTCGACCGGTCCGACCGGGGCGACGCGATCCAGGTACAGAAACAGGTCGCCGAGGTGGTCGAGCGGATGCAGGCCAGCCTGCCCCAGGGCGTCACCATGCAGCTGATCCGCACCCGCGCCGAGGCGATCACCGATCGTCTCAACATACTGGTCGACAACGGGCTGATGGGGCTGGCGCTGGTGGTGATGCTGCTGTTCCTGTTCCTGAACGCGCGTACCGCCTTCTGGGTGGCGGCGGGGATTCCGGCCTCGATGTTTGCAGCCATCGCGCTGATGTATGTGGGCGGGCTGACCATCAACATGGTGTCCCTCTTTGGCCTGATCATCACGCTGGGCATCGTGGTGGACGATGCTATCGTCGTCGGCGAACACGCCGATTTCCGCGCCCGGCATCTGGGCGAACACCCCGTGGTCGCCGCCGAGACGGCAGCGCGCCGCATGGCGATGCCGGTCTTTGCCGCGACGCTGACAACGATCATCGCCTTTTTCGGCCTGACCGCCATCGGCGGCCGGTTCGGAGAGCTGATCCGCGACATCCCCTTTACGGTGATCGCGGTGCTGGCTGCCTCTCTGGTCGAATGTTTCCTGATCCTGCCCAACCACATGTCCCATGCCATCGCCCATTCGGCCAAGGAGCATTGGTATGACTGGCCAAGCCGGGTGGTGAACCGCGGCTTTCGCTGGGTGCGTGATCACCTGTTCCGGCCCTTTATCGGTTGGGTCGTTCATGCCCGCTATGTGGTGCTGGCCGCGACCGTCACCGTGCTGGCCAGCCAGGCGGCGCTGTTCATCACCGGCGATGTGCAATGGCGCTTCTTCAACGCGCCCGAGCGTGGCTCGGTCACCGGCAATTTCATCATGGTCGAAGGCGCCACGCGGGCCGACACGCTGGAGATGATGCGCGAATTGCAGCGTGCCACCGAGGAGCTGGGCCGCATCTACGAAGAACGCCATGGCCGCAACCCGATCGACTATGTCCTGGCCGAGATCGGCGGCAATGCTGGACGCGGTCTCGCAGGGGCCGAAACCAAGGATGCCGATCTGTTGGGCGGTATCTCGATCGAGCTGATCGACGCCGATTTGCGCCCCTATTCCAGTTTTGCCTTTGTTGGTGAGTTGCAGGATTTCGTTACCCGCCATCCCAAGGTCGAAACGCTCAGCTTCCGAGGCTGGCGCTCGGGGCCGGGTGGCGATGCGCTGGACGTGCAGTTCTATGGTGCCTCGGCGCAGGTGCTCAAGGCTGCGTCGAACGACCTTCAGGCGGCGCTGTTGCGCTATCCCGAGGTCTCGGCGGTCGAGGACGATCTGGCCTATGACAAGGAAGAGGTGGTGCTGGACCTGACCGCGCAGGGTCAGGCGCTGGGCTTTACCGTCGATGCGCTGGGCCGGGCGCTCAGGGCGCGGCTGAACGGGATCGAGGCGGCCACCTATCCAGATGGCCCGCGCAGCGCCGAGATCCGGGTGGAACTGCCCGAGGGCGAGCTGACCGCTGATTTCCTGGAACGCACGCTGATGCGGGCGCCTGCCGGGGTCTATGTGCCGCTGGCCGATATCGTTTCGGTCAGCCAGCGCACCGGGTTTTCGACCGTTCGGCGCGAAAACGGCATCCGTCGGATCTCGGTCACCGGTGATATCTCCGAGGACGATCCGGCGCGGGCCACCGAGATTTCGACCGCGCTGGAAACGCAGATCCTGCCGCGAATCGCCAGTGAACGTCAGGTCGAATGGCGCATGTCGGGGTTGAGCGAGCAGGAGGACACGTTTCTCTCCGAAGCGGCGACCGGTCTGACCCTCTGCTTGACCGGCATCTACCTGGTGTTGGCATGGATCTTTGCCAGCTGGACCCGGCCGCTGGTGGTGATGGCGATCATTCCCTTCGGCCTCGTCGGCACAATCTGGGGCCATTACATCTGGGAGGTTCCGCTGAGTATGTTCACGGTGGTGGGTCTTTTGGGCATGACCGGCATCATCATCAACGATTCCATCGTGCTGGTGACAACCATCGACGAGTATGCCGAGAGCCGGGGGTTGCTGCCCTCGATCATTGACGGGACGGCCGACCGGTTGCGGCCCGTTTTGCTGACCTCGCTGACCACGGTACTAGGCTTGGCTCCGCTGCTTTATGAAAGCTCGCAACAGGCGCAGTTCCTGAAACCCACAGTGATCACGCTGGTCTATGGTCTGGGCTTTGGCGTGCTTCTCGTGCTGCTGGTGGTGCCGGCGCTGCTAGCGGTGCAGAACGATGTGGCGCGCCCCCTGTCGGCGTTGCGCCGAGCGCTCCGTGGCGGGGCGCCGCTTGCGAGGGCGGCAGTGGCGGTGAGCGGTACTCTGACACTGGCATGGCTGGGTGCCACGGTGGCCTGGGTTGCGGTGACCGGCGCGCTGCCCGCTTGGCTGCTGGGGACGCTTCCGTCGCTGCAGGGGGTGGCACCGATGCCCGCCGCGCTGGCGCTGTTCATCGGAGGTGCACTGGTGGTGTGCCTGCTGGCAATGGCGGTCTCGGCCCTGATCCTGATGCGAAGCGGTGGACGCAAACCGGCCTGAGCAGGTCTCAGTCCGCGCGCAGGGCGATTTCCATCAACTCGGTCACCCGGTCGATCAGTGGAACCACGCCATCGCGCAGGTGGTCGATGGGAAACCAGCGCGCATCCATCGCATCGTCACCGGCCTGCAGCGTGCCCCCCTGATAGCGGCAGAGCACACCGACCAGCAGATAATGCACCACCGCCTGTCCGTCGCCATCGCGGTGGATCAGGTCGAAATGGGTCAGATAGCGCTGCGCGCGGGCCTCGATCGCGGTTTCCTCGCGCAGTTCGCGTAAGGCGGCGTCGCGAACGGTCTCGCCCCATTCCACATGACCGCCGGGAAAGCCCCACAGGCCGCGCCCGGGATCCTTGCCGCGTTGCGCCAGCAGCACTTGGCCCTCGTGGATCACCACGGCCAATGCGCCGATCTTTGGCTGAGGCGTCACCGATCAGCCCGGCAGGCAGCCGTGGATATCCACCGTGCGTTTGGCGCCCAGTACGGTGATGCGGATGCGCGAGCGGTCGAGTGCAAAGGCCGTGCCGCCGGCATTGAGGATTTCCGAGCTGGCGATCAGGGTATTGCCCTGGCGCCGGGTCTGCGCCTCGCCGGCCCAGAGCGCCGGATCACCCGGTTCGAACACGGCAAGTTCCGATCCGCCCGCCGAGGGCATCGAGATCCGTGCCTCGATCCGCATACCGTCCTGGCTGGGGCTGATCCGGCAGGTGGCCGAGGTCACGCCAGCCTCGGCGGCCGAATAGGGCCGCCTGGCCAGCGCCGCCACGATGGTCGGGTTGCGCGGTGCGCCGGCGTCAAGCGTATGATCGAAGTCCAGATTGCCCGGTACGCAGATATCCTTGCAGACGCCAAATTCCATCTCGCCGCGCAGCCGTACCGGGCGATTGGAATCCTTTGGGGTGATCTCGATCGGCAGCACCATCTGGTCGGTATAGCCGATCGACCGCAGGCCGCTTTGCTCGAACACTTCGGGCGCGGGCCAGGTGATGCTCACCTCGCCGAGATTGCGCGAGCCGCGCCAGTCGAAACTGGGAGGGATACCCGCCTCGCCCGGAGCGCGCCAATAGGTTTTCCAGCCCTCGGACAGGGTCATGCGGATCGCGCCCAGATAGGTGCCGCGTGGGGTCAGCCCGCCGTCGAGGATTTCGATCTGCACCAGATCGTCCAACCCCGCCGCGGGGGCGGGAGTGGCGAGCGGCAGGCTCAGCAGCGCGGCAAGCGCCAAGGCAGAAAAGCGGGTCGACATGCTCAATACATGCGCTTTCAGGGGCGGTTTGCCAAGTCACGATCCGGTCAGGCGCGGGATTTCCGCGCGCAACACTGGCTGTCCCTTGCACCCTGGCCTGCGGTTCCCCATTGTAAGGGAAAGGAGAGCCCGCGCCGATGATGGACCTGACCGGAAAACTGCTGATCGCGATGCCGGGGATGGGCGATCCGCGCTTCGAACGCTCGGTGATCTTCCTGTGCAGCCATGGCGAGGACGGTGCCATGGGGCTGATCGTGAACAAGCCCGCCGATCTGAACGTTGCCACGCTGCTGGAGCAGCTTGAGATTCCAGCGACCTCGGCGACCGCGGCCCACGCGCCGGTACGGCTGGGCGGACCGGTAGAGATGGCACGCGGCTTTGTGCTGCACTCACCGGATTACGCAGGCAAATTGCAGTCGCTGAAAGTGTCGGACGCGTTCACCATGACCGCGACGCTGGATATTCTCGAAGACATTGCGCGCGACAGCGGCCCTGCCCGCGCGGCGCTGATGCTGGGATATTCCGGTTGGGGGCCGGGACAGCTGGAGGCGGAAATCGCCGACAATGGCTGGCTTACCGCCGAGGCCGATCCCGATATCGTGTTCGGCAGTCGTGATGACGAGAAATGGGAAGCGGCGCTGAAATCGCTCGGGATTGACGCGCTTTTGCTGTCGGCCAGCGCCGGTCACGCCTGATCCGATAGCGCGCCTGTGGCGCGCTCGATGTCTCGTCGTCGTTCCTCCTCCTCGGTGCATGTGGCGGCGTGACTTGCCGTCTTGCTGTTTGGGTTATGAGGGGGGGATGCCTCCGGCGGGAGTATTTCGGGCGAAATGAAGCGGGTTTAGGGCGCGCGCGGCGCGGCGGCGCGGCGCAGGCGGTCGTTGATGGCAAGGCCCAGGCCGCGCTCGGGGATCGGGGCGATGGCAATGGGGTGGCCTGTTGCGTCGAGCCGGTGCAGCGCTGCGAAGAGATTTGCGGCGGCTTCGGTCAGGTTGCCCGTGGGTGATAGGTTTTCGTCGCAGTCCATCGGGCCGAAGCCGAGGAAGACTTCTTCATCCAGAGGGGCTGTGGCATTGAGGCGCACCGCGCCTTGAGGAGCGTAATGCGACAGCAGCTGACCTGGTGCACTGATCTCATCGCCCTGCTGGTGCCGCGCCAAAGGCTGGCCGAGCAGCGCCTCGATCTCTTCGGCGGGCAGGCCACCAGGACGCAGCAGGGTGGGCGCTCCGGAAAGGCCGATGATGGTCGATTCCACGCCCACGCCGCAGGGACCGGCATCGAGGACTGCCGCGATCCGGCCATCGAGGCCTGCCAGCACGTGATCCGCCGTGGTCGGGCTGATCCGGCCCGAAGGGTTGGCCGACGGTGCGGCGACCGGCCGGTCGAGGGTGTCGAGCAGGGCGCGGGCGGTCGGGTGGGCGGGCACCCGCACCGCCAGCGTGTCGAGCCCGGCGGTAACCAGTTCGGATATCCCATGGTTGGCGCGCAACGGCAGAACCAGCGTCAGCGGGCCGGGCCAGAAGGCGGTGGCGAGCCGCTCGGCGGTTTCGGACCAGCGTACATGGCGCCCGGCGGCCTCGGCACTGGCGACATGGGCGATCAGTGGGTTGAAGCTGGGCCGACCCTTGGCGGCATAGATGCCGGCCACCGCCTGCCCGTTGGTGGCATCGCCACCCAGTCCATAGACCGTCTCGGTCGGGAAGGCGACAAGCTGGCCCACCCGCAGCAGCTCTGCCGCGCGGGCGATGCCGTCGGGATCGGCGGCAAGGCGAAGGGTGTGTTGGACTGGCATGGCGGGGTGGTGACGCGGCGTTTTGGTTGCTTGCCGGATGGCTCTGGATAGGTAATCGGACAAGCCTTGATACATACCGATGCGCCCGCGACTTGCCAAGTCGCCAAGACCACCACCGAGGGGACCCCATGCCGTACCGTTCGCCCGTCACCGATTATACGTTCCTTTTGAACCATGTGGTCGGTTATGACCGGGTCTCCGGGACTGAGAAGTTTGCCGAGGCGGGTGCCGATATGGCGAGCGCCATCCTGACTGAGGCCGGGCGCATGTGCGACGAGGTGATGGCGCCCTTGCAACGCGGCGGCGATCTGAACCCTGCGCGGCTGGAAAACGGGGCGCTGCGCAGCTCGCCCGGCTTTGCCGAGGGGTGGAGGGCGATTGCCGAGGGCGGCTGGATCGGCATGAGCGGGTCGCCGGAGCATGGCGGCATGGGGCTGCCGATGGCGGTCACCACCGCTGTGAACGACATGATGAGCGGCGCCTGCCTGTCGCTGCAACTGGCGCCACTGATGAGCCAGGGCCAGATCGAGGCGCTGGAGCATCACGCCAGCGACGCGATCAAGGAGCTGTACCTGCCCAAGCTGATCTCGGGCGAGTGGTCGGGCACCATGAACCTGACCGAACCGCAGGCCGGGTCGGATGTGGGCGCGCTGAGTTCCAAGGCCGAGCCCAACGGCGATGGCACCTATGCGGTCAACGGGCAGAAGATCTTCATCAGCTGGGGCGACAACGATTTCTGCGACAATGTCTGCCACCTGGTGCTGGCGCGGCTGCCCGATGGGGTGCCGGGGACCAAGGGCATCTCGCTGTTCCTGGTGCCGCGCAACCTGCCCGACGAGAATGGCAATGCGGGCGTGGCCAACAGTCTCAAGGTGGTGTCGCTGGAACACAAGATGGGCCTGCATGGCTCTCCCACCTGCGTGATGCAGTATGACGGTGCCAAAGGCTGGCTGGTGGGCGAGGAACATGGCGGCATGGCGGCCATGTTCACCATGATGAACAACGCGCGTCTTGGCGTGGGCGGGCAGGGTGTCGGCGTGGCCGAGGCGGCCTGGCAGCACGCGATGGCCTATGCGATGGAGCGCAAACAGGGCAAATCCGCCTCGGGCACCATTGCTGACCATGCCGATGTTCGGCGGATGCTGACCAGCATGAAGGCCGATGTATTTGCCGCCCGCGCGATTCTGGCGGCCTGTGCCGTGGCGATCGACATGGGTAATGCGACCGGATCGGCCGAGTGGAAGGCGCGGGCCGCTTTCCTGACCCCGATTGCCAAGGCCTTCGGCACCGAAACGGGTATTGCGGTCGCGGAAACCGGGGTGCAGGTGCATGGCGGCATGGGCTTTATCGAGGAAACCGGCGCGGCGCAATTCTATCGCGATGTGCGGGTGACCGCGATCTACGAGGGTACCAACGGCATTCAGGCGATGGACCTGGTGGCGCGCAAGATGATGGATGGCGGCGAGGCTGCGGCCAAGCTGCTGGATGAGATCGAGGATCATGCCGAGCGCGCCCGTGGCCGCCTGCCGGAGCTGGCGGGCCCCGTTTGGGAGGCGACCGAGACCCTGCGCGAGGCCACCGAGTGGATGATGGCGCAAGGAGAGCTGAACGACCGCTTTGCCGGGGCGGTGCCATTCCTGCGCGCCTTTGCCCGGGTGCTGGGTGGCCATTTCCACCTGATTGCGGCCCTGGCCGATCCCGGTGGTCCGCGCGAGAAACTGGCGCGGTATTACATTAACGCGCTGTTGCCGGAACATGCTGGCCTGCTGGAACAGGCGCAGGGCGGTTGTGCCGATCTGTATGCCATCAGCCTTGAAGAGTTGTCGGCGTGATGGATCGGACACCGGGCCTGGCCATGCGCTACCCCTGGGACGAGCCGCCCGCCCATGGTTCTGCGATCGAGGTGGCCGAAGGCGTGTTGTGGATGCGCCTGCCGCTGCCGATGAAGCTGGATCATGTCAATGTCTATGCGCTGGACGATGGGGATGGCTGGACGGTGATCGACACCGGGTTCTCGTCGAAAAAGACGCGGGCCATCTGGCAGGGGCTGATCGACGGGCCGCTGGCGGGCAAGCCTGTGCGCCGGGTGGTCGTGACCCATCACCACCCCGACCATATGGGCAATGCCGGCTGGTTCCAGTCTGAACTGGGTGCCGAGCTGGTCACCACGCGTACTGCCTGGTTGTTTGCGCGCATGCTGACACTGGATGTGCAGGAGACCTGGCCCGAGGAAACGCTGGACTATTACCGCAGCGCGGGCATGGCGCCCGAGGTGCTGGCAAAGCGGACGGCCGAGCGGCCGTTCAACTTTGCGGATATGGTCTATCCGATGCCGCTTGGCTTTACCCGGATCAAACAGGGCGACGTGTTCCATATGGGCGGGCGCGACTGGGACGTGCATATGGGCAACGGCCACGCGCCCGAACATGCCACGTTCTGGAGCCGCGACGACAATCTGGTGATCACCGGCGACCAGATTCTCAGCTCGATCAGCCCCAATATCGGCGTCTATGCGACCGAACCGATGGCCGATCCGCTGGCCGACTGGCTGGAAACCTGCGAACGGCTGGCGCTGCTGGCCCGGCCCGACCATCTGGCTCTGGGCGGGCACAAGCTGCCCTTTACCGGCCTGCCGATCCGGATGCGGCAGCTGATCGACAACCACCATGGCGCGCTGAAGCGTCTGCGCGACCACCTCGATACGCCGAAGGCGGCCTCGGACTGTTTTGCGCCGCTCTTCAAGCGCACCATCGGCGAGGGCGAATACGGGCTGGCGCTGGTTGAAGCGGTTGCCCATGTCAACCATCTCTATCATACCGGAGAGGTGACACGGACCCGGCGCGCGGATGGCGCCTGGCTCTATCAGCGGAAAGGATGAGCCATGGAAAACAAGATCGAGACCTCGGCCGAATATGCCGAGGCGGCGGTGTTGCGGCCCCGGTGCCACGAGGTGCATGCCGATCCTGACAGCCCTGCCCGTATGACAGAGGTGCCCGCACCGCTGCAGGAACCGGTCCAGAACAAAAGCCCGGCGCAATGGGCCTATGAACGTCTGATCCTCTATATACGCAACTTCGAAAAGCAGCTGGACGCCAGCCAAGAGGTGGCGATGGGCTTTGTCGGCGGCGATGCCGGGGTGTTGCGGATCGAGGGGATCGGTTATTTTGACCCCGATATCGTCACTTTTTACGGGGCCGATGGCACCGGCGCGCGCACCCAGCTGGTGCAGCATGTGAGCCAGCTGAACGTGATGCTGCGCGCCATGCCGGTGGCGACCGAGGACCGTCCGGCCCAGCGCATCGGCTTTCGCCTGGCCGCCGATCTGGAAGCGGACTAGACGCTTTCGGCTTGCCTTGGCGCTGACGGGGCCGTTCAATACCTGCATTGTCCGCAGGAGATAGCTGCCCGTGTCGCATTTTACCCATGTCCGCAACGCCTGGTCCGGGTCCTGGGCCCGGCGACGGGTCTTTGTTCCGCTCTATGCCGCGCTGCGCCTGCTGGTTCTGGCGCTGATCGCGCCGGCGCTGGCGGGACTGATCAATCTGGCCGTTGGCCTGTCGGACCAGTCGGCGCTGACCGATCAGGATATAGCGCGTTTTGTCCTGTCTCCACTGGGCTTTGCCGCGACACTGGCGGTGCTGAGTATCCTTCTCGTCGCTGAAGTGCTGAGCTTTGCAGTGATGGCGGCAACCCTGCGAAGCGGCGCCAGTGATGTCTGGAGATCGGGCAGTTCTGGATTGTCGCTGGTATTGAGGCGGCTGCAACCGCTCCTTATTTTTGCCGTGCTCTTTGTTTTGCGGGTTCTTGCGCTGGCCGTACCATTCGTAGCGGTTGCAGGGCTGATTGCCTGGTGGGTGTTGGGCGACTTTGACATCAACTATTACCTTACCTTTCGTCCACCCTCGTTCCGTCTGGCTATGGCTGCCATTGCCATATTGGTGCTGATCCTTGCCTGGCTCTTGATGCTGCGGCTGTCGGGGTGGGCGCTGTCGCTTCACTTGGTTATCTTCGAAGGGATCCCGCCCTCGCAGGCCTTTGCCGAAAGCACCCGCCGGATGGGTGCCCGTCGGACCGCGCTCAAGATCGAGCTGTTGCTATGGCTGCTGACACGGTTCGCGCTGGCCGCCGTCTTGGGCGTTCTGGCCAGTGCGGCGTTGGCGCTGGTGCCGATCCCCCAAGACGGCGCGTTGCGCCGGGCGCTGATGCTGGTGGTTCTGGTTATGGGCCTCTGGTCGCTGGCGGGGCTGGTGTTGGCGGCAACCGCGCTTGGGGCGCTCACCAAGTTGCTCGACCGGTTCTACGATGGCGCGGCAACCGAGGTAGCCCCCCTGCCAACCTCTGATCCACAGGGCCTGCGGGCGCGGCTGATCGGCGCGGCGGTACTGGCCGCCCTGGCACTGGGTGCGGGCATGTGGGTCAGCGACGGGTTGCTGACCCAACTGACAGCCAAGGACGAAGTGACCGTCATCGGCCATCGCGGGGCTGCCGGGACGCGGCCAGAGAACACCATGGCGGCGATCGTCAAGGCGATCGAGGATGGCGCCGACTGGGTCGAGATCGATGTGCAGGAGACCGCCGATGGCGAGGTCGTCGTTATGCATGACAGCGATTTCATGAAACTCGCCGGGGTGCCGACCAAGATTTGGGACGCCACGATGCAGGATATCGAGCAAATCGACATCGGCAGCTGGTTCTCGCCAGATTACGCCGCCGAGCGGGCGCCGACCCTGCGTGCGGTGCTGGAGACCGCCAAGAACAAATCAAACGTCCTGATCGAACTTAAATACTACGGTCATGATGTGGATCTGGAAAATCGCGTGATTGCATTGGTCGAGGAGCTCGGCATGCAGGACCAGATCGCTACCATGTCACTGAAATACCCTGCGGTGCAGAAAATGCTGACGCTGCGCCCTGACTGGCGCAGCGGTGTTCTGGCGGCGACGGCTGTGGGTAATCTCGCGGGTCTAGAAGGCGACTTTGTCGCGGTCAGCAGCGCCAGCCTGCGCCCCTCGCTGTTGCGCGCCGCCCATGCGGCGGGCAAGGATGTCTATGTCTGGACGGTGAACGAGCCGCTCTTGATGTCCAAGATGATCTCGATGGGGGTCAACGGGTTGATCACCGATGAACCCGCCATGGCGCGCGAGGTTCTGGCAGTGCGCGCGACGCTGAACCCCGCTGAACGGCTGCTCTTGTGGTTGACCCAAGAAATGGGGTGGGAGCTGAATGCAAAGGCCTATCGCGATGAAAGCCCGTAACCTGCTGATCCTGTGCCTTTGCGCGGGCAGTCCGGCCGTGGCGCAGGATCTGACTCAGATGCTGGAACTGCCGGCGCACCGCGCGCTGATGGCGGCGCAACAGGCGGCGCCGCTGGCGCCGTTCACCACTGATGGCTGTTCGGGCGGGCTCAGCGCCGGTTGGACCATGGTTGCCGACACCTTTCCCGACTTCGCCGTCGCGCAAGGCAGCCTGCCACCATGGGAGGCCTGCTGTGTCATTCATGACCGCGCTTATCACGACGCGGGTGGAGCAACCACATCCGAGGACAGCTATGCCGCGCGTTATGAGGCCGACCGGGCCTTGCAAAGCTGCGTGCGCGACACCGGAGAAAGCCATCTGGCGGATCTGGCGACCCGTTATGACACCACACCCGAAACGGTCCGCGCCGCCTATGGCACCATTGCTGATGCAATGTATCTGGCAGTCCGCTTTGGCGGTGGCCCCTGCTCTGGCCTGCCATGGCGCTGGGGCTATGGGTATGCCCATTGCACCCCCTTTGACTCAACCGCGCCTGCGCGCGATTGACGTCGTGACAGAGCGGCGAGAATCCGCTATCCAACCGAAAAAACGCGAATAGGATGATTGCTATGGCTGACTTCAAACCCGGTTCGATGGACATCACCACTCAGACCAAGACCTTTGATGGGTTCATCAAGGCGATGATCTGGGTCTGTGTCGTGATCTTCTTCGTCCTGCTGTTCATGGCCGTGTTTACCGCCTGATCCTGCGAGGGACCTTCCCGTGAAGCTGATTTTTCTTGCTGGCGCGTTGGCGCTGAGCCTGATGGCTTGTACCCGCCAGAGCGCGCCACAGGCCGATGATGCGACCGTCGCTGCCGTTCGCTATCGCGATCCGGGGCCGGCAAAGCTGACGCTTTACACGATGGTCAACAACCGCTCGGGCGCGGGGGCGCATACTTCGCTGATGATCAATGCCAGCGAGCGGGTGATCTTTGACCCGGCGGGGTCGTTCTGGGCCGATATCGTGCCGGAGCAGAACGATGTTCTGTTCGGCATCACTCCGGCGGTTGAACGGGCCTATCGCGGCTCGCACGCCCGAGAAAC